>CAMDCZ010000004.1 GCA_945890735.1 Bordetella parapertussis
TGCGCTGGTGCAAGAAATTCGCCAGTGGTTTGACGGCCCCTTGGCGTTGAGCGGTTCGATTGCCAATGGAGGGGCTATTTTGGCTGCCTTGGCCATGGGTGCGGATTTTGCCTACATCGGTTCCGCCTTTATTGCCACAGAAGAAGCCCGTGCGGCCGACGATTACAAACAAAGCATTGTCGACAGCAACTCCGATGACATCATCTACAGCAACCTGTTCACAGGTGTGCATGGCAATTATTTGGCCTCTTCGATTCGAAATGCGGGCATGGATCCAAACAATCTGCCTGAGAGTGATCCCAGCAAAATGGATTTTGGTGGTGAGAAGACCAAAGCCTGGAAGGATATTTGGGGCAGCGGACAAGGCATCGGTGCGATCACCAAGGTTCAGTCCACAGCTGATTTGGTGGCGCAGTTCAAGCGAGAATATGTTCAGGCCAAGGCCCGCTTGATGGCGTCTTGACCCTGCCACTCCAGCCCCGGCGCGATAGACCATGCAAAAAGGCCCCTGATGGGGCCTTTTTGCATGGTCGGATGTCTACGGGCTCAACCGAAGTGGCAAATGTAGTGGTATGCCTGCGTGACCCTGATCTCAAAAGAAGAATCAGCGCCTACCTTGAACTTGTCGCCTGGTCCCGCTGGTAGCCAAGCATCTGAGCCAGCCAACTTGTATTCACAGTTTCCTGCGACGCATTCCATGATTTCGGGTGAAGCGGTGTTGAAGGTCAGGTGCGAGGGCAGCACCACACCCACCGATTTTTTCTCGCCATTGGCCAACACAACCGTGTGACTGACACACTTGCCGTCAAAAAAAACATTGGCTTTGGAGGCAATACTCGCACCTTGGATTTGTTCGGTCACCATGTTCAGGCCTTTTTCTTGGTTGGGGATGGGCGGGCAGTGGATGGGCTTGAAGCGGATTTGCGGGTGGCGCGTGTTTTGGTCTTGGCAATGCGTTCATTTTTCAAATTACCAGCAATGCGCATGCGCAAGGCATTGAGCTTGATGAAACCACCGGCATCAGCTTGGTTGTAAGCACCACCGTCATCATCAAAGGTTGCAATGCGGGTATCAAACAAGCTGTCGGTTTTGCTCTCACGGCCCACGCACATGATCGTGCCTTTGTAGAGTTTCAAACGTACTTTTCCATTGGCTGTGGCTTGTGATGCATCAATCAAACCTTGCAGCAGTTCGCGTTCAGGGCTGAACCAGTAGCCGTTGTAAACCAATCGTGCATAGCGAGGCATCAGATCTTCTTTGAGCGCCAACACTTCACGGTCCAGCGTGATGGATTCGATTGCACGGTGACCAGCCAGCAAGATGGAGCCACCAGGTGTTTCATAGCAGCCACGGCTTTTCATGCCGACATAGCGGTTCTCCACTTTGTCTAAGCGGCCAATGCCATGCTTGCCACCCAAGGTATTGAGGTGTGTCAGCACCGTGGCGGGGCTCATGCGAACCCCATCGACGGCCACCACGTCGCCTTGTTTGTAGGTCAGCTCAATGATTTGCGGTTTGCCAGGGGCTTTTTCAGGACTGACCGTCAGACGCCACATGCTGTCTTCTGGCGCGAAATTCGGGTCCTCCAAAATGCCACCTTCGTAACTGATGTGGAGCAAATTGGCATCCATGGAATAGGGCGCAGGCCCTTTGCGCTTGGCCCCGTCCACGGGGATGCCATGTTGGTCTGCATAGCGCATGAGCTTTTCCCGTGACAGCAAATCCCATTCTCGCCAAGGCGCAATGATCTTCACGTTGGGCATCAATGCGTAAGCACCTAACTCGAATCGAACTTGGTCATTGCCTTTGCCGGTTGCACCGTGGCTGATGGCATCGGCTTTGGTTCGACGGGCAATGTCCACCAAACGTTTCGCAATCAAGGGGCGGGCGATGGAAGTGCCAAGAAGGTATTCACCCTCATACAGTGCGTTGGCTCGGAACATAGGGAAAACAAAGTCACGCACAAATTCTTCGCGCAAATCCTCAATGAAGATGTTGGACGGCTTGATGCCCATTTTGATCGCTTTGGCTCGCGCGGGTTCAATTTCCTCTCCCTGACCGATGTCGGCGGTGAAGGTCACCACCTCACAGTGGTATTCGTCTTGTAGCCACTTCAAGATGATTGATGTGTCCAAGCCGCCCGAGTAGGCCAAGACGACACGTTGTGGAGCCGGGGTTTTGCCATTGGCTGGCTTGGTATTTCGCATGGGGACACCGAGTAAAAAGCAAAGGCGAGATTCTAGGCCAAGGCGCACGGACGAAAAAAAAGCCGCTGGGTTCAGCGGCTGGCCATTTTCAACAGCCTTCAAAGGGTGGTGGGGGCGGAACCCGGTGGGGGAACCATGTTGGTTGCAGGCAATGGCACCGGGGGCAAAGTGGCAGGCAAAGGTTGGGTGCTGGTCACCATGGGGGTGATTTGCAAGCGAACAGTGGGGCCAGGGTCCTGTGGCATTTGAACCGTGTATTGCTTGCCTGCATATTCATACAAGACGTGGTAGGAAACAGTCCGGTTTTCGTAAAAGGTTTGGTTGGTGCAGGATTGGACATGGCGCACTTCAGGTGCTGGGTTGCCTTCAATTTGGTTGCCCAAAATCGCGCCCCCAAAGATGCCGATGGCAGTGGCCAAGGCGTTACCTTCACCTCGACCGATTGTGTTGCCCAGGGCACCCCCGGCGATGGCACCCATGGCGGCGCCCGCACCCGATTTCTGCGGTTGAACAGCCACTTGCTGGTGTGTGCATACTTGCCTGGGAACAGCGACTTGCTGGATGATGGGGGTGGTCGAAATGACGCGCCCGAGTTCTTGCGCTTGAGCGCCAGTCACGCAAAGACATGCAAACAAAGGAAGAATGAAACGATGCATATGAGCTCCTGAGGTTGACCAAACTTGCCAAAGCATAACGCCCCTCGAAAAGGCTTGGTTGACCTGCGCCCTTGCCAGCGCATTGAATCGTAGACAATTCACCCATGAACCTTGAGGCTTGGCTGACACACTGTGAGCAACTGCACCCCCAAACCATTGACATGGGCTTGGTGCGGATCAAAGAGGTCGCTGACCGTCTGGCGTTGAAATTTGACTGCCCAGTCATCACGGTGGCGGGAACCAATGGCAAAGGTTCCACCTGCGCCATGCTCGAGTCTGTGTGGCGTCACGCCGGTTACAAAACAGGCCTGTACACATCCCCACACTTGGTGCACTTTGAAGAACGCTGCCGGATCAACGGGCGTTCATCCGCCAGCCACCAGATGGTCGACCACTTTGCCAGGGTCGAAGCTGCACGGGCAGAGGTCTCGCTCAGTTATTTCGAATTCACCAGTTTGGCGTTGCTGAGCCTCTTGGCCAGCCAGGATCTGGATGTGGTGATTTTGGAAGTCGGATTGGGTGGGCGTTTGGATGCGGTGAACATCATCGATCCAGACTGCGCAGTCATCACCAGCATCGACCTGGACCATCAGGCTCTTTTGGGCAGCACCAGAGAAGCGATTGGATTTGAAAAAGCCGGCATCATGCGCCCGCTTCGACCCGTGGTGGTTTGCGATCCCAGCCCCCCTGCGTCGGTTTTGATGCATGCCAAGACCTTAGAGGCTGATCTGTGGCGGGTGGGTGTTGACTTTCAATTCTCTGGTGATGCCCAGCAGTGGACCTGGAAAGGAAGGGCTCGCACTTACAGCGGGCTGGCTTATCCAGCTTTGCGCGGTGCCAATCAGTTGCTTAATGCCGCTGGGGTGTTGGCGGTTTTAGAAGCCATGCGTCCTCGCTTGCCTGTCACTGCACAAGCCATTCGCCTGGGGCTGTCCCTGGTCGAGTGGGTTGGCAGGTTTCAAATCTTGCCAGGTCAACCAGCTGTTGTCCTGGATGTCGCACACAACCCGCATGCCGCGGCTGCACTGGCTCACAACCTGGATGCCATGGGTTTTTACCCCCGCACCCACGCGGTGATGGGGGCCATGACCGACAAAGACCTGGCTGGCATGTTCAAGCGATTGATGCCCTTGGTCGACCATTGGTACTTTTGTGATTTACCCACCCCGAGGGCAGCCAGTTCAGCCGAGTTGATGGAGGCTTGGCAAGCACAACAACCCATGGCGGCTGCCACTGCCTGTCAGTCAGCTGGCCCGTCTGAAGCTTTGGCGCTGGCCATCTCAAAAGCAGACCCCACTGATAGAATTGTTGTTTTTGGTTCATTCTTCACCGTTGGCGGGGTTCTCCAAGTGGGGATTCCTGGCCGTTTAACCGCCAATCAGCACTCCTGAACCTCGCATGGCCTTTTTCAAGTCACGATCCAACACCAGCGCTTCCCAGGAAGACCGCAACCCCGATTCCGATGACAACCAGAGCATGGATGTGCTGCGGCAACGTGCAAGGCATCGCTTGATGGGCGCCACATTGCTTGTGTTGGTAGGCGTCATTGGGTTTCCATTGGTTTTTGACACCAAGCCGCGGGAAGTGTCAGCGGACATTCAGATTGACATGCCAGACCGTGAATCTGTGCGGCCAGCCCAAGCGCCGGCCGCGCCTGTGGCCGACAAACCCCCGGTGCCAGACAGTGTCAAATTGCCTGAGCCTCAAGCACTGGAGACCCTGCCCAAAGAAGAAACGGTCAACATCACTGCGGCTGAGCCAAGCAAACCCAAAGATGAAGTTGCGCCTCGCTTCATTGTGCAGGTGGGCGCTTATTCGGATGAATCCAAAGTCAAAGAAGTGCGCGCCAAACTCGAGCGGGCAGGTTTCAAAACCTATGTGCACGTCGCCCAACTCAAGGAGGGGAAGCGAACCCGGGTGCGAATAGGGCCGTTTGACAGCAAGGATGAGGCGCAGCAAACCGTGAAAAAGATCAAAGCACTGAATTTCACAGCGGCTGTTTTGACCCTTTAGCGCATGAGCAATTTGGATTGGGCCTTGTTGTGTGTGTTGGCCGCGTCCTGTCTCCTGGGTGTTTGGCGGGGGGTCATACGCGAAACCATTTCTGTGGTGGCTTGGGCTTTGGGTTTTGTGCTGTCAGCCAAGTACGCGGTGGCTTTGGCACCCATGTTGCCATTGACGCAATGGAGTGACAACTGGCGATATGCACTGGCTTGGCTGCTGATCTTTATCGGTGTTTGGTTGGCTTTGTCGGTGATGAGCTTTTTGGCCCAGCGCCTGGTGTCATTGGTGGGTTTGGGTTTGTTGGACCGTTTATTGGGTGCTGTGTTTGGCCTGCTTCGTGGTGCCATAGCGCTGATGGCTTTGTCGGTATTGGTGGGTCTCACGCCAATCAAACAATCTGACGCATGGGTGCATTCCTGGGTGGCGCAATCAGCAGACCAGGGTGTGCAGTTTTTCAAGCCGATCTTGCCGGCGCAATTGGAAAGGTTGGTGACTTGATGTGTGGCATTGTTGGCGTGGTCAGTCAGTCTGGTGTGAATCAATTGATTTACGACGCCTTGTTGTTGCTTCAGCACCGAGGCCAAGACGCCGCGGGTATCGTGACTCAACAAGAGCGCAAGTTTTTCATGCACAAGGCCAAGGGCATGGTGCGAGATGTTTTTCGTACCCGCAACATGCGCGCACTTCCTGGTAATGTCGGCTTGGGCCAGGTGCGTTACCCAACCGCAGGCAACGCCTTCAGTGAAGAAGAGGCGCAACCGTTTTATGTGAATGCCCCCTTTGGTTTGGTCATGGTGCACAACGGCAACCTGACCAACGCCCATGCCTTGAAGGCAGAGCTTTTCTCAACCGATCACCGTCACATCAACACCGAGAGTGATTCAGAAGTGTTGCTCAATGTGTTGGCGCATGAGTTGGAGAAAACCACCCGTGGTGTGGTGCTCTCGCCCAGCGATGTGTTTGCGGCTGTCACGGGTGTGCATTTGCGGATCAAGGGCTCTTATGCTGTTGTTGCCATGGTGGCGGGGCATGGATTGCTGGCCTTTCGTGACCCGTTTGGCATCCGTCCGCTGTGTTTGGGGCAGGGTGTTGATGGGACTTGGATGGTCGCCAGCGAGTCTGTGGCCTTGGAAGGCACGGGTCATGCGTTTGTGCGTGACATCGCTCCCGGCGAAGCGGTTTTCATCGACATGAAAGGGCAGTTGCATTCCCAGCAATGCGCCCGAAACCCGCAACTCATGCCTTGTATTTTCGAGTATGTGTATTTGGCCCGGCCTGACTCGACCATCGACGGCATATCGGTTTACCAAGCGCGCCTGAATTTGGGTGAAACATTGGCCAAACGGGTGGTGTCAACGGTGCCGCCCGCCGAGATCGACGTGGTGATTCCCATCCCCGAATCCAGCCGACCCAGCGCCACCGAGCTGGCGCATTTGCTGGGCAAACCCTACCGTGAAGGTTTTGTGAAAAACCGCTACGTGGGCCGTACCTTCATCATGCCCGGACAAGCAGTGCGTAAAAAATCCGTGCGTCAAAAACTCAATGTGATCGTGAGTGAGTTCAAGGGGCGCAACGTCCTCTTGGTGGACGACTCGATTGTGCGCGGCACCACCAGCCGTGAAATCGTGCAGATGGCTCGCGATGCGGGTGCGCGCAAAGTGTATTTGGCCAGTGCCGCACCACCTGTGCGGTTTCCCAATGTGTATGGCATCGACATGCCCACCCCTGAAGAGCTGGTGGCGCACAACCGCAGCATCGAAGAAGTGCGGCAACTCATTGGTTGCGATGCACTGATTTACCAAGACATTGGTCCCATGCGAGACGCCGTCCAGCGTGCGGCCTTGTCGGGTTCGCCGGCCTTGCAAGGGTTTGACGCCTCTTGCTTTGACGGGGTCTACATCACAGGTGACGTGACCACGGATGACATCACCCGCCTGAACCAACAGCGCGTGGGTGTGGAAGAAGACAGCGCTGACAATTCCCGCCTGGCCCTGCCCAATCACGCCGAATGAACACACCATGAGCCCCATTCCATTGCCTGACAACCTGCACCCCGAAACCTTGGCGGTTCACTTGGCCTCTGAGCGCAGCCAGTATGGTGAAAACTCCGAAGCCTTGTACCTGACCAGTGGTTATGTGCAGCCCTCTGCGCAAGTCTCTGCCGACAAGTTTTCTGGTGACGAGGACGGCTACACCTATGGACGCGCTGGCAACCCGACGGTCAGCAGTTTTGAGATGCGTTTGGCCGCCATGGAAGGCAGTGAAGCGGCGATTGCCACTTCCAGCGGCATGTCTTCCATCTTGTTGATGTTATTTAGCTTGCTCAAGGCGGGTGACCATGTGGTGTTTTCGCAGTCCATGTTTGGCTCGACCATCAAGTTGATTGGTTCCGAGTTCGCTCGCTTTGGCGTGGCATCGACCATGGTGCCGCAAACCGACCTGGCTGCATGGCAGGCGGCGATTCGTCCCAACACCCAATTGCTGTTCGCCGAGACACCCACCAACCCATTGACCGATGTCTGTGACATCGCTGCATTGGCAGACTTGGCGCACAGCGCAGGCGCATTGCTGTGCGTGGATAACTGCTTTGCCACGCCCATTTTGCAAAAACCCATGGCCATGGGTTGCGACATTGTGATGCACTCGGGCACCAAGTACCTCGACGGTCAGGGGCGAGTGATGGCGGGTGCGTTGTGTGCCAGTCAGGCCATGGTGCATGAGACTTTTTTGCCCGTGATGAAAAACGCCGGCATGGTGCTCTCACCCTTCAACGCCTGGGTGGTACTCAAAGGCTTGGAGACCTTGGACATCCGCATGCGTGCCCAAAGCGCTAAGGCACACGAACTCGCTGTTTGGTTGGCATCACATCCCAGCGTGTCCAGGGTTTACTACCCCGGCCTGAAAAGCCATCCACAACACGATCTTTCCATGCGACAAATGTCCCAGATGGGGGGCGCGGTGCTTTCCTTTGATGTGAAAGCCAGCGATCCGGTTCAAGCCAGACAAAGGGCCTTTCACGTGCTCGACAGTTTGAAATTACTGTCCTTGTGCACCAACCTGGGCGACACCAAAACTTTGCTCACACACCCTGCCAGCACCTCACATGGCAAGCTCTCCGAAGCACAGCGTCAAGCCGCTGGCATCGGGCAGGGCCTGATCCGCGTGGCGGTGGGCCTGGAGCATGTGGGCGACATGAAAAACGACTTACTGCGCGGCCTCGAATGACTACCAGAACCCGATTTGCCCCATCTCCAACCGGATTTATTCACCTGGGCAACATCCGCTCAGCCCTGTACCCTTGGGCTTTTGCCCGTGCAACCGGCGGGCAGTTCATCTTGCGTATCGAAGACACGGACGCAGAGCGGTCAACGCAGGCATCGGTGGACGTGATCCTGGAGGGCATGGCCTGGCTGGGTTTGACCCATGATGAAGGTCCTTTCTACCAAATGCAACGCATGGACCGCTACAAAGAGGTGCTGCTTGAGTTGCAGGCAGCTGGCCATGTCTATCCCTGCTACATGGGTGTGGCTGAGCTTGATGCTTTGCGCGAGCGGCAAATGGCCGCCAAAGAAAAACCCCGCTATGACGGCACCTGGCGTCCAGAGCCTGGCAAGGTGCTGCCACCGATTCCTGAGGGCGTTCAGCCGGTCTTGCGTTTCAAAACGCCTCTGGGTGGCGTGATTGCTTGGGACGACAAGGTCAAGGGCCGCATCGAGATCAGCAACACCGAGTTGGATGACTTGGTCATCGCTCGGCCCGCACCACGCGGCGAGTTGGTTGGTACCCCGACATACAATTTTTGCGTGGTGGTCGACGACATTGACATGGCCATCACCCACGTGATTCGTGGTGATGACCATGTCAACAACACGCCTCGTCAATTGCACATCTTCAACGCACTGGGGTTTCCACCGCCGGTCTATGCGCATTTGCCCACGGTACTCAATGAGCAGGGCGACAAGCTCAGTAAGCGCACAGGGGCCAAACCTGTCACGCAGTTCCGAGATGAGGGCTTTTTGCCAGAAGCCATGGTCAATTACTTGGCTCGCTTGGGTTGGAGCCATGGCGACGACGAAATTTTCAGTCGCGAGCAGTTTGTGCAGTGGTTCAACCTGGATCACCTGGGCAAGAGTGCAGCGCAGTTTGACGAAACCAAGCTGCGTTGGGTGAATGCCCAGCATTTGAAAGCCATGCCGGACGATGCACTGGCCAGCCTGGTCCAAGCGCACCTGGGCAAAGCAGGCTTGCAAGCAGACACTCGATTGCCAGCGATTTGTGGTTTGTTCAAGGACCGTTGCGACACCACAGTGGCACTGGCCACCTGGGCTGCTGCTTTCTACGCAGATGTCCACCCCTCGGCCGAAGACCTGGTCAAGCATGTGACCCCCGAGGTGAAACCTGCGCTGCAATTGTTGGCAGACAAGTTGAGCGCCTTGAGCGAATGGCATGCGGCGGGCATCAGCGCAGCGATCAAGGAGGTTTTGACCGACAAGGGACTCAAGATGCCCCAACTGGCCATGCCAGTGCGTGTTTTGGTGATGGGAACGCCCCAAACGCCATCGGTCGACGCCGTGCTGCATTTGTGTGGGCTGGAAAAAGTTTTGGCTCGTCTCAAGGTCGCCTGAAAAGTTGGTTATACTTTACGGCTCGACACCCAATGGGGGTATAGCTCAGCTGGGAGAGCGCTTGCATGGCATGCAAGAGGTCAGCGGTTCGATCCCGCTTACCTCCACCAAAACAAGGCGTCGAGTTGGTTAGTCCACAGGTTTTGACCCTATCGTCTAGAGGCCTAGGACATCACCCTTTCACGGTGAGTACCGGGGTTCGAATCCCCGTAGGGTCGCCAAGTTTGTAGCACTTGGTTTTGGCTAACGCCGAAACGAAGCTATCTACCAGGAGTGGTAGTTCAGTTGGTTAGAATACCGGCCTGTCACGCCGGGGGTCGCGGGTTCGAGTCCCGTCCACTCCGCCAATCACGAAAAACGCGCCTTCGGGTGCGTTTTTTTTGTCACTGTTGAATGCCCCTTGGGGCCATGTCGAGGAACACCATGTACAAAAACCTCATTGCAGCGCTGTTGGCGTTCGCTTTGTTTTCCCCATCCGCCTTCGCAGATTCGACGGACACCAAGATATCTCCTTCACCACTCAAGGTTGGATTCGTCTATGTCACGCCCAGACTGCCCAGCGGCTGGGTACACCAGCACGAGCTCGGTCGCTTGGCGCTGGAGCACCAACTGCGCAAAGAAGGCTTCCAGGTGCAAACCCAGTTTGTCGAAAATGTGGCCGAGGGCGCGGACGCCGAGCGAGTCATCCGTGACATGGCGCGCCAGGGTGTGGGCTTGGTATTCACGCCCAGCTTTGGTTACATGGAGCCGACCTTGAAGGTTGCGGCCGACTTTCCAGATGTGAAATTTGAGTCGATCACCGGCTACAAGACCGCGCCCAATGTCGCCACGGCCAATGCGCGTTATTACGAGGGTCGCTTCTTGGCGGGTATCGCTGCCGGGCGCATGAGCAAAACAGGCATCGCGGGGTATGTAGCGAGTTTCCCCATTCCTGAAGTCATCCAAGGCATCAATGCCTTTACTTTGGGCATGCGCTCGGTGAACCCAAAGGCTCAGGTCAAGCTGATTTGGCTAGACACCTGGTTCGACCCGACCCGTGAGCGCGAAGCTGCCATGACTTTGATGAACCAGAATGCAGATGTCTTGTCATTTCACACGGCTTCTGACGCGGTGATGGTGGCGGCGCAAGAGCGCGGCAAGATGGCCATCGCCTACCACTCGGACATGCGCCATGTGGCGCCGAAAGCGCAGCTCTTGGCGATCACCCACCAGTGGGGCAACTACTACAGCCAACGTGCCAAAGCGGTCATGCAAGGTACATGGCAGTCTGGCAATGTTTGGGGCGGGGTCCGCGAGGGCATGATCAAAGTCGATGGTTTTGGACCGAAGGTGCCAAAGAAGGTGCAGCTGGAAGTTTTGCGTTTGCAGCGGGCCATGGCCAAGGGCAGCTTGCAGCCATTTGCTGGCCCCATTCTCGACAACCAAGACCAGGTGGTGTTAGTCAGGGGGCAGAACCTGACGGACGAGCAAATTTTGGGTATGAAGTTTTTGGTTCAGGGCGTGCAAGGCAGTGTGAACTGATTGCCTACAATCGCAGCTTAGACACAAAGGCAGTGACATGAGCATCAAAAGCGACAAATGGATTCGCCGCATGGCAGAGCAACACGGCATGATCGAGCCTTTCGAGCCTGGGCAAATCCGTCAAGATGCGGCGGGTCAAAAAATCGTGAGTTACGGCACCAGCAGTTATGGCTACGACATTCGTTGTGCCCCTGAGTTCAAGGTGTTCACCAACATCTACAGCACGGTGGTTGACCCCAAAAACTTCGATCCCAAAAGCTTTGTCGACATTGAATCCGATGTTTGCATCATTCCACCCAACAGCTTCGCGCTGGCCCGCACCATGGAGTACTTTCGCATCCCGCGCAATGTCCTCACCATCTGCTTGGGCAAAAGCACCTATGCCCGCTGCGGCATCATCGTCAATGTGACCCCTTTCGAGCCCGAGTGGGAGGGATATGTCACGCTGGAGTTTTCCAACACCACACCCTTGCCCGCAAAAATATACGCAGGCGAGGGCTGCGCCCAGGTCTTGTTCTTTGAAAGCGATGAGGTTTGCGAAACCAGCTATAAGGACCGCGGCGGCAAGTACCAAGGTCAAGTGGGTGTGACCTTGCCTCGTGCCTGAGGGCTGCTTGGTGCTCACCAGGCATGGCTTTGTTCTTCTTTCGCAAAGCATGGAAATCACCGTCAAAACAACTCAAACGCCGGTTTAAGGCCTGTCGGCTCAGAGTGCGACAATCACCCCACATATGAATTCATTCTCGCAATTGCAGTTGGACCCCAATTTGGCGAAAGCCGTCGCTGAAATGGGCTACGAGTCCATGACACCCATTCAGGCCCAAGCCATTCCCGTGGTGTTGTCTGGCCAAGATGTGATGGGTGCGGCTCAAACAGGGACTGGTAAAACGGCTGCTTTTTCGCTGCCTTTGTTGCAGCGCATGATCAAGCACGAAAACAGCTCTACCTCGCCTGCCAGGCACCCGGTGCGTGCTTTGGTGTTGCTGCCAACCCGAGAGTTGGCAGACCAAGTGGCCCAACAAGTCAAGATGTACGCCAAGTACACCCAACTGCGTTCGGCCGTGGTGTTTGGTGGCATGGACATGAAACCGCAAACCGCGGAGCTCAAACGAGGCGTGGAAGTCCTGGTGGCGACCCCTGGACGCTTGTTGGACCATATCGAGGCCAAAACAGCTGTTCTCAACCAGGTCGAGTATGTGGTGCTGGATGAGGCAGACCGGATGCTCGACATTGGCTTTTTGCCAGACTTGCAGCGCATCTTGAGTTATTTGCCTAAGCAACGGACCACGCTTTTGTTTTCAGCCACGTTCTCCCCAGAGATCAAGCGCTTGGCGGCAAGTTATCTGCAAAACCCGGTCACCATCGAGGTTGCTCGTCCCAACCAAACCGCGTCCACCGTGACGCAGTTGTTCTACAACGTGGTTGAAGATGACAAGCGACGTGCCTTGAAGCAGATTGTGAAAGAACGTGGCATCAGTCAGGCTTTTGTGTTTGTCAACAGCAAGCTTGGATGCGCCCGTTTGGCACGCGCGCTTGAGCGCGATGGTTTGCGCACTGCTGCCTTGCACGGTGACAAGAGCCAAGACGAACGCTTGAAGGCTCTTGACGCCTTCAAAAAAGCTGAAGTGGATTTGCTGATTTGTACCGATGTGGCTGCTCGCGGTTTGGATATCAAGGATGTGCCAGCTGTTTTCAACATCGACATTCCCTACAACGCTGAAGACTACATCCACCGCATCGGTCGCACAGGCCGCGCTGGTGCAGAGGGTTTGGCGGTGAGTTTTGCCGCGCCTTCAGATGCCCGCTTGGTGACAGACATTGAAAAACTGACCAAGCAAAAAATCGAGTTGCTTGCCCTCGAATTCGAGGACGACAGACCACGTGCTCGCGCGAACACAGGTCGTCGACATTGGGATGACGATGCGGCTGCTGAAGACAGGCCTGCACCTGCGCGCAGCCGATTCACACCACCACCCAAAGTGAGTGATCCGTTTTTTGACAAGCCCTATGAGGCCAGTGATTCAGCGCTTGCGCAACCTGCGTCCTCTTCCACGGGTACGGCTGTGGCCAGGGGCATTTCGCCCAATATCAAGCCTAAGCGTAAAGTCGCGGCCTTGTTTAAAACCACCGAGTCCATCTGAGCTGTCAGCGTTTGTCTTGGCAATTCACGTGGATCTGCTGGTGTTGGCCTGGCCCACGTGCGTCGAGTTGAAGTGCTGTCAAGCACCTGCCCCACACACAGCCTCCGTCTAAGGCCCACACATCGCTGCGTTGGAGGTCATTCAAGGAAGACCAATGCCCAAAGGCAATGGCATGGTTGGCCGTCTGTCGATTGGGCGCGTCAAACCAAGGCAGATAACCGGGCGGTGCTTGCTCGGCAGGACCGTGGTGGGCAAATTCCATTGCGCCTTGCGGTGTGCAAAAACGCAGTCGGGTCAGGGCATTCACGATCACTCTCAGCCTGTCAATGCCTTGCAAACTGACATCCCATATGACAGGTAAATTGCCATACATCTGCCGCACAAAGTCGGCCCAATCAGCACTTTTCAGCACGTTACTGACCTCATTCGCCAAGCCCATGGTTTGGCTGACCGACCACTGCGGAAGAACACCAGCATGCACCATCAAGGTATTTTGCTGATGCAGAGCCAAGGGTTGTTGCCGCAGCCAATCGATCAGCGCATTGCGGTCAGGAGCTTGCAAAATATCGTCCACCGTATCGCCGGGTTTTTGTTGACGCACACCGAGGTGGATACCAAGTAAATTCAAATCATGGTTTCCTAAAACACATTGTGCACTGGCCTCCCACTTTTGAAGGCGACGCAGGACACCGAGGTTATCATGGCCTCGGTTGACCAAGTCACCCAGAAAGTACAAGGTATCTCGGCTGGGGGAGAATTGAATTTGGTCAATCAATTCACCTAAAGCCGCGTTGCAACCTTGTATATCGCCAATCAAGTAAAGTGCCATGGCGTGATTGTCTCTGATTGAAGCACCTGATTGAGTGAGTGAACTTACCGTATGGATCTACTTCTGATTGTCTTTTTAACCCTGCTCAATGGCTTGTTCGCCATGTCTGAGATGGCCTTGGCGTCCAGCCGAAAAGCATTGTTGGTGAATCTGGAAAGCATGGGGGCGACAGGCGCCAAAGCTGCCATCAACTTGCAGCAGCAGCCCACCCAATTTTTGTCTACGATCCAAATTGGCATCACTACCTTAGGTGTATTGAACGGCATCATTGGCGAGGCTGCATTCAGCCATGTGGTGGCAGCCTGGTTCATGGGCATGGGGGTGGCCACTGGCGCGGCTGACATATTGGCAACCACTTTTGTGGTGAGCGCCATCACCTTCAACACCATTTTGTTTGGCGAACTTGTCCCCAAAAGGATTGGTCAAATTTACCCTGAAACTGCTGCACGCATGACCGCGCCTGCGATGTATGCGTTGTCGGTGATGGCTCGGCCTTTGGTGCAATTGTTGTCTGCCTGCACCTCCGGCATCATGCGAATGATGGGTATTGACATGGCAAAGGTCAGGCAGGTCACCGAAGAAGAAATCACTGCGAGTTTGGTAGAGGGTGTGGATGCGGGATTGATTGAACACCATGAGCACCAAATGGTCAAAAATGTTTTCCATTTGGATGAGCGAACCTTGTCTTCCTTGATGGTCCCGCGCACAGACATTGTTTGGATCGAAGGAAGCTTTCGGGTGACCGAGGCATTGGCCCAATTGCAGGGCGAGGTCACGCATTCATGGTACCCGGTGTGTCGGTCTGGTTTAGATGATGTGGTCGGCATGGTGAGCATGGCCAGTTTATTGAGCCACTATGAAAGCCAAGAAACCATCGACAGTTTTGCTCAACCAGCGGCCTTTGTGCCAGAGACGCTGACCGGTCTGGACCTCTTGACGCAATTTCGCCAGCCCCACCATAAGGACGTCGGCAAGTCACACAAGGTGAGTGGTCGCATGGTCTTGGTGGTGGATGAGTATGGGGTGGTTCAGGGCCTGATGACACCTCGCGACCTGCTGGAAGCCATCACGGGCGAGTTGGTACAAACCACATTGCCCCAAGAGGCATGGGCAGTTCAGCGCGAAGATGGAAGTTGGTTGCTTGACGGCATGATGCCGGTTCAAGAGTTGAAATCAAGACTGGAGCTGGACGAATTGCCCCAAGAGGACGAAGGGCACTACAACACCTTGGCCGGGTTGATCATGTTGGTGTCTGGTCAATTACCCCAAGAGGGTGAATATATCCAGGCCATGGGATGGCAATTTGAAGTCGTTGACTTGGATGGTCGGCGGATAGACAAAGTGTTGGCTTCCCCCTGCTTGGACAAACCACCCACGGTGGCGTGACGGGGAAGTTATTTTTTGGTTTTGGAGCCTGTTGGCTCTTCGCCGAGCTCATCGAGTTTGTGGTTGATGCCTGAGACAGTTTTGCGAATCGCTTCGACACGGCCATGGAATGCTTCGAGTTTTTTTTCTTTGTCGATCTGTGCTTGATGCAGCATTTCCGCATTTGATGCACTGCTGACATGTGATGGGGTCTGCGCCTGACGGGCATTGTGCGAAACATGGTCTGTTTGTGCAGGATGGTCAGCCGCTATGGGGTTGATCAACGGACCCTGGTCCATGCCCGGTGGGTGTCGATCCGGATTGTCAATAGGCAAAGCGACAACATGGTCGTCCATGGCATGACTTGTTTCACGGTGCACATGGCTGTTCAAGCTGTCCGCGGGCGAATGCGGCAGGCGATCATGCGCGGGGTCTTCTGTGATCAGTGTCGAGTCGTTTGAAAAGCTGTCTTGCGCAATGTCTTGCAAGTTGTCTCGGATGCTGTCTTGCGCAATGTCTTGCAAGTTGTCTCGGATGCTGTCTTGCGCAATGTCTTGCAAGTTGTCTCGGATGCTGTCTTGCGCAATGCCTTGCAAGTTGTCTCGGATGCTGTCTTGCGCAATGCCTTGCAGGTTGTCTCGGATGCTGTCTTGTGCAATGTCTTGCAAGTTGTCTTGGATGCTTTCTTGCGCAATGCCTTGCAAGTTGTCTCGGATGCTGTCTTGCGCAATGCCTTGCAGGTTGTCTCGGATGCTGTCTTGCGCAATGTCTTGCAGGTTGTCTCGGATGCTGTCTTGCGCAATGCCTTGCAAGTTGTCTGTGTGAGCAGGCTCTTGACCCAAGGCCTGCCGCGAGGCCGTGCCATGTTCCTTGACCAGTCCGGTTTGTTGATCAGGATGCAGGTCGCCTTCCCCCGGCCCGAAGCGATCTGCCAAATCAACTTCCTTGAATTGCCCTGAGGCCGAGGACAAACCTGTTTCAGTCTCAAAGTGAGATGGTTGGTGCGTCAGCGTCAGGTCATCATTGGCGACCACGTCACTGCGTTTGGCCTTCGCGCTGTTAGACCCTTCGGGAATTTCCACCGAAAAGGCTTTGCTGCTTCTGATCAGAGGAGGAGGTGCTTTGGATGCCATGCTGACAAGTTTACTCCGGCAAACCTACAGTTTTCGCTGTCAGTAAGCCAGAGCAAAAGGGGCCTGTTTCAAGTGATTTGAATCAAACGGTTGGCCAACAGCACGGCCTCTGCCGCGTCGGTTGAGACCCCGTCTGCTCCCCAGTGTTCAGCGCTTCCACCGGCCTGGGTTGTCAGCAAAGCCGCACCACCCAGAATGTAAATGGCGTGCGGGTTACGCGACTGGGTTTTCAAGTGCTCAATCAAAGTTGGCAGGGTGGGGAGTTGTTCGACCAAGCCAACAGACAGTCCCACCACATCAAACCATTCTTGTTGAACACTGCGCAGCAATTCGGACTCATGGCTGGAGATCTCCACCACCACCTGCCAACCGGCCACACGGAAAAAATCAGCCAAGATGGTGATGCCCAGGATGTGTTGTGAACCGGGCGCACAAGCAAGCATGATTCGGCGGATATCACCTGCGGTTTGAGGCGCGCTGTTGCTGTTGAACCCCAAATCCCGTGTGACCTGATGCATATGCACCAGCCCTTGGGACACCTGCGTGAAATCAAGATGGTCTTGCTCCCACCATTCACCCAACTGACGAGCAGCAGGCGTGATGAGCTCAAGAAAAATGGATTCACGCGATACACCCTTGGCCAAGAGTGCGTTTACCAAGTTCAGCGGATCTTTTTGGGGGACTTCCAAACAAGCCACTGCAAATGCATGCACATCTTCTTTGGAAGGCTGGATGCTTTCGCCAGCACGCACCATCTCTGGCATCTCAATGCCTGCATGTGCACCCAGCAAACGGGGCAAAATTTGACCTTCAATGACGGCAATCAACGACTGCTTACATTGTTCGTTGGCGGATTCAGCGTTGGGTGTGGAATGGCGCTTGGCGGGCACACCTTCGCCAGCTGATCGAACCGAAGACATTACCCAGTCAGTCAAACCCTTGATGGGAGACGGCATGCGATCGAGCCAATTGTTGGTAAAGCCAATGTTCATGCAGCCTCCGGATCCAAGGCGCCATTACAGACATATGCATTTAAGCCCCATGCTTTATTGTGGCAATAAATGTCAGTTCATGCCATGCAATCTAGGGTAAATACCCAATAGAAAGTTGACTCAAACCCCGGGTGATCAGGGTTTTCCTTGTGTTTAACGTGATACCACCTGCTTGCGCTTCACCAGTGAAATACTGATCTGGCATCAACATTCAGAACACAGAGGAGACATTCATGCAAACCATACCCATTGCGCCCGTTGCTTCCGAGTTCAGTGCCTGCGAGGAAAGCGGCATCGTTCCCAAGCAAAACTTGCCTCTTGCTCGGCGTGAATTTTTAAAGGGCTCAGGTATCTTGATGGGCACATTGACAGCTGGATCTGTGCTGGCTGGCTTGGCACCTTCAACCGTTTGGGCCGTCGAGCTCAAAACCCTGACTAAATCGGAAGGAGAAACGTTGATGGCCATGGGACGTGTGTTGTATCCCCATAAAAAATTACCAAATGCTGTCTATGCCATTTTGGCCAAAGATTTGGATGGGTCAGCCTCAGGCGATCCTGCAACAGCCAGCATGTTGCGTGAAGGTGTCAGCAATCTCAACAGCATGGCTGGCGGCCATTTCGCCAAAGCCAAGTCAGACAAACAATTGGCCATCGTCAAAGGACTGGAAGGCTCTGCATTTTTTGGTGCGGTTCGCGGTCAATGCGTGACTTCGCTCTACAACAACGACATGGCATTCGCAGCATTTGGTTTCCCGGGTTCCTCGTGGGAAAAAGGCGGCTACATCACCCGTGGTTTCCAAGACCTCAAATGGTTGCCAGCACCCTCCAAAGAAGCCAGCCCGCCCCCATTCTTGGGCTGATCAGACACCCTCAACAAATTCAGGAGAACACACATGGCTTCCATTGCATTCAACGACGACAGTGCAGTTGTCATCATCGGGTCTGGCGCAGGCGGCGGCACTTTGGCCAACGAACTCTGCCAAAAGGGTATCAAAGTGGTGGTGCTCGAAGCAGGCGCACGTCAATCTCCACAGTCATTTGTCAATGACGAGTGGAAGTCATTTGGTCAATTGGCCTGGCTGGACCCGCGCACCACTTCCGGTACTTGGCGAGTGGCCAAAGACTTTTCTGGACTGCCCGCCTGGATTTGTAAAACCGTGGGTGGATCAACCACCCACTGGGCTGGTGCTTCTCTGCGTTTTCAGGAGCATGAGTTCCGTGCCAAAACCGTTTACGGCGACATCAAAGGAGCCAATTTGCTCGACTGGCCGATCACCTTGTCTGAGTTGGAGCCCTATTACGCCAAAGCAGAAAACAAAATGGGCGTGACCCGAACCAATGGTATTCCCGGCTTACCGGGAAATAACAACTATAAGGTGTTGCATGCCGGCGCCAAAAAATTGGGCTATAAAGACGTTCACACGGGCAACATGGCGATCAACAGTCAGCCGCGTGATGGCCGTGGTCGGTGTATGCAGCTCGGGTTTTGTTTTCAGGGTTGTAAAAGTGGTGCCAAATGGTCGACGCTATACACAGAAATACCCAAAGCTGAAGCCACTGGCAATCTTGACCTGCGCCCTGAATCGCATGTCACGCGCATCGAGCACAATGACAAAGGCTTGGTCACTGGCGTGGTTTATTTTGACAAAGACGGCAAAGAACAACGTCAAAAAGCACGCGTGGTCTGTGTCGCTGGAAATTCGATAGAAACGCCTCGTTTGCTGCTTTTATCGGCGTCCAACATGTTCAAAGACGGATTAGCCAACTCTTCTGGCCAAGTGGGTCGCAACTACATGCGCCACATGACTGGTTCTGTTTATGCCGCCTTCAAAGACCCGGTTCACATGTACCGTGGGACCACCATGGCTGGCATTGTGAGAGACGAATCGGTTTTCAACCCCAAACGCGGGTTTGTCGGTGGTTATGAAATGGAAACCCTGTCTTTGGGCTTGGCGTTCATGCCGGCCTTTTTGGACCCAGGTGCCTGGGGTGCCGAATACGCTTGGTGGATGGATCACTACACCAACTTGGCGGGTATGTGGCTGGTCGGTGAAGACATGCCCCGCGAAACCAATCGCATCACTTTGAACACCAACGTGAAAGACAAGTGGGGCAGCCCTGTGGCCAATGTCCATTTCGATGACCACGAAAACGACATCGTGATGCGCAACCACGCATTCACCCAAGGCGAGCGAATTTACCAAGCTGCAGGTGCCATCAAAACCTACCGCACACCACCCTACCCATCCACCCACAACCTCGGCAGCTGCCGAATCAGTGCCAATGCACGTGATGGCGTGGCAAATAAATGGGGACAGACCCATGACATTGCCAACCTGTTCATCAGTGACGGCTCTCAATTCACCACTGGCGGTGCTGAAAATCCCACCTTGACCATTGTGTCATTGGCGATTCGTCAAGCAGATTACATCGCACGGCAAATGACTGAAAAAGCCATTTGATCAACTGATTTCGAAGTCGAAGGAACTGGTATGTGTGAGTATTTTGTCAAAGCAGATCCCATCCAGTACGAGCAACGTACAAGGTCGGTTCGCATTCGAGGCCTGCTCACCAGTATTCGGCTTGAAAACACCGTGTGGGATGTGTTGGCTGAAATGGCTGAAGATGAGGGCTGCACCACCAACGCCCTCATCTGTCAACTCCACGATGAAATCCTAGACCACAGGGGCGAGGTGTCAAACTTTGCGTCTTTCCTCCGGGTCACGAGTTTGCGCTACCTCAGGCGATGCCTGATCAGTCAAGAAAAGAAACAACAGACCACCGACCAGGTTTCGACTCCTGAGGAACCGGGTTTGAGCACGGTCACGCTGCAGGGCACCCCTGTCGTTCGCGCTTCTGCCAGTGTATTGGCAGCTGTTAAATCCTGAATTGATTAATCAATATGACTTTCTCCACTGAAAAGCATGATGGTGTTTGTGAACAACCTGCTGCAGCATGCACTGGTTTTGTCTTGAACCATGCCATGGTGCGCGTGAAAGATCCAGCGGTGTCTCTCGACTTTTACACGCGGGTCATGGGCATGCGTTTATTGCGCAAACTTGATTTCCCAGAGATGCAATTTACTTTGTTTTTTTTAGCCGTGGCCGAATTAGCTCGCCAAGCACCTGAGCAAAAAGGTGAGCGTACCGTTTGGACATTCGCACAAAGCGGCATCTTGGAGTTGACGCATAACTGGGGAACTGAGAACCAAGCCGATTTCAAATACCATGATGGCAATGCCCAGCCACAAGGCTTTGGGCATATTTGTTTCTCAGTGCCTGATTTATCTGTCGCAGTGAAGTGGTTTGATGACAACCAAGTGGCTTATGTCAAGCGGCCTGAACAAGGCAAGATGAAAGACGTGGCCTTTATCAAAGACCCGGATGGCTATTGGATTGAAATTGTCCAGCCCGCTCTGCTCAAGCAGCTGGGGGCTGCTGATTGAGCCATCACCGGCTCCTCACCGAGGTTTTTTGAGGTCCATGGCAGACAAAAAATCCTTGTTGGGTTTGAGGCTGTCTTTCACGCCAGTTTGAATTTGCTTGACCAGCAATTGACGGGTCTCCGCTTGCATGCTGGCGGCTCTCAAGCGAATATAAATGGCTTTGGCTTGCACCTTGTCACTGACAGCTTCCGCCATGGCTTGTGCCCATAAGCCATCACGCATGATGCCGTCTTGCATTTCACGCAAGACCAGGGCGTGAATCAATTCGCTGGGTTGACTGGCCATGTTGTACTTTCAAGGGCGTTTCATTTGGCAAGACGTGGGTTGTGCACTGATGTAGGAATCCCAGACCACTTCAGAGCGAAACCCATGGCCGGTTTTCTCTGCATCGTATTTCACACCTTTAGCGCCTTGTTTGGCCCAAGTCCCCATAAACAATGGCGCGAGCAACTGGTGATCAGTTTTTCGCATTTCTACTTCACCCACAGGGCTTTTGAATTTCATGCCTTCTAAGGCATATGCCACTTTCAGTGGCTCGATCGATTGCGCAGCACGCATGGCGGCACTCAGCATGTGCATGGTGTTGTAGTGAGCGGCAAAAATAAAGTCTTCATCGGAAGCCTTTTTGTAATCCAGGTAAATTTTTTCAAGCTCAGGCGTAGGAGCGTTGTGCCCCCAGTTCCAGATCACACTGACTTTACCCACGCCCCATGATCCCATCTGCGAAGGCACGCCAGGGTTATTGGCATTCATGGTGAAGAAGTTGATATTGAGGCCAAAGTCTTTCGCTGCTTTGACCAGCAGGCTCAAATCAGAACCCCAATTCGAGGTGATGACAGTGTCCGCACCTGAGGCTTTTATCTTCGCAATGTAGGGCGCGAAATCGCGAACTTGTGCGATCGGTACAAAGGTGTCACCAACCACTTTGACATCGGGCCGCTTACGTGCCAAGTAGGCTTTCGCTGCTTTCGACACCTGCTGCCCGTGGGTGTAATCTTGGTTGAGGAGATAGACGCTTTTGATATCCATGCGATTTTTCAAATAGGTGGTCAATGCCTCAATCTTCATTTCACTCGAAGGGTAAAAGCGAAAGTGCCAGAAATTGCAGCGTTCATTGGTCAGGCCTGGGTCCATGGCGGAGTAGTTCAAAAAAACCATGGCTTTTTCTGGCTCACGCTCTGCCATTTTGCTGACCCCTTCTGTCAGCGCGAACGCAACACCTGATCCCCCACCTTGGGTGACATAGCGGATGCCTTGGTCTGAAGCAGACTTGAGCATCAGTGCGCTTTCCTGAGGTGAGCCTTTGCCGTCAAATGCCACAACCTCAAACCGAGGCTCATTGGGTTTGAGCTTGGCATTGCGCGCATTGACAACCGCACGCAGTTGGTCAAGCGATGACTTGCCTGCGTTTGCAAATGGGCCTGACAGCACATCAATGAAGGCAATTTTGACAACGTCGGCCTGCACCAGGCTGCCCAAGGTCATGCCCATGACCAACAGGATGGGTGAGAAACGGGCAGGTTTGGGTAATGTCATGATCAGCTCGCTTTCATTTGGTTTCAATGTCAAGAGGCAGAGTGGTGCATCATTGTCACCCGGTTGACTTCGCTTTTGGAACCCAAAAAAACACTCACTCGCTGGTGCAGTTGTTCGGGCTGGATGTTCAAGATTCGCTCGTGGCCGTTGGTGGCTGCCCCGCCGGCTTGTTCCACCAACCACGCCATCGGGTTGGCCTCATACATCAACCGGAGTTTGCCTGGTTTGTCAGGCTCACGCTTGTCCCAGGGGTACATGAATACGCCGCCACGGGTCAAAATTCGGTGGACATCCGCCACCATGCTGGCAACCCAGCGCATGTTGAAGTCTTTGCCACGCACACCTGCTTTGCCGGCGAGACATTCATCAATGTATTGCTTGACCGGCTCGGCCCAGTGCCGCATATTGCTCATGTTGATCGCAAATTCCTGGGTCTCTGCAGGGATCCGAACATCCTGTTGGGTCAGGACAAAAGAGCCTTGCTCTCGGTCCAAAGTGAACATGTCCACGCCGTCACCAACCGTCAACACCAGGGTGGTTTGCGGACCATAAACACAATACCCTGCCGCAACCTGGGCATGTCCAGCTTGCAAAAAATCGGCTTCGCTCACACCTTCACTGCCTTCGGCTTTTTTCAAAACACTGAAGATGGTGCCGATGCTGACATTGACATCGATATTGCTTGAGCCGTCCAGCGGGTCAAACAACAACAGGTACTCACCTTGTGGGTATCGGTTGGGCACGACATAAATGCTGTCCATTTCTTCCGAGGCCATGGCCGCCAAATGACCACCCCATTCATTGGCTTCGATCAACACTTCATTGGCAATGATGTCCAGCTTTTTTTGGACTTCGCCTTGGATATTTTCGCTGTGCGCTGTCCCCAGCACACCCCCTAAGGCCCCCTTGTTGACCGCATGGCTGATGCCCTTGCAGGCGCGAGCAACCACCTCAAGCAGCAATCGCAATTCGGGTGGGATGTTGTTTTTGGCGCGTTGCTGCTCTACCAGGTATCGAGAAAGGGAGGTTGCCATGGTCTTAATCCTCAAGGGCTGATTGAATCACTTCGCGGACATCAGCGCTTAAATGGTCGTGGGCAGCCACACGCCTGATGGCTTCATGGGCAGCACTTCGATAGGGTTCAACGAGTTTGCGCCAGCGGTCCATGGTCCGCGCCAGACGCGCAGCCACTTGCGGGTTGAAACTGTCCAATTCGAGGATGCGCTCACTCCAAAAAACATAGCCTGCAGCATCGCTGCGGTGGAATGCAGCTGCATTGGCACAGAAACTGGCAATCAAACTGCGGGCGCGGTTGGGGTTGCGGATGTGAAAGTCGGGATGCTGCATCAGTTGCCGAACTTTGCTCAACACATCGGATTGGCTGCCGATGGCCGAAGCCTGTAACGCAAACCATTTGTCGAGCACCAACTCCTCGTGTTCAAAGAGTGCATGAAATTGGGCCAGGGCTGGCGCAGCGAGCCTGTGATCAATCGAAACCAACGC
This sequence comes from Bordetella parapertussis, assembly GCA_945890735.1. GTDB lineage: Bacteria > Pseudomonadota > Gammaproteobacteria > Burkholderiales > Burkholderiaceae_C > Limnohabitans. The sequence goes on from CAMDCZ010000004.1 coordinate 23,958, forward strand.
GGACAAGGCATGCATCCTTTGCGTCATGTTGTTGGCATTTTCAAATTGCGCGTATGCTTTTTGGGCCCACTCGTCGCTGGCCTGGCTTTGGCCTGCCAGGTTCAGGTAAATCAAAGCCATGCCCTGCAGCGCACGATACCCACAGGCATTTGCATCGGTGTGGTAACTGCCTTTGACGGTGTGCTGCTCATAAGCCCAAACCCAATCTGCTTGAAGTGTCAATGCCAGCTGTAAGCGCATGGCCTCTCTGACCTTGTGGATGAGTTGGGGATCCACAGCGGTGCATTGGTCCGCGATGTAACTTTCGCTGGGTACGGTGAGCACCAACTCCTTGAAAGCCGCATCAAGTTCAGGTTGCCTCAATACCAATCTCAAACCAGCAACCAAGTTGTCAGGCAAAGGTGAATCCATCGGCCCGTTTTTATCCAATGCATGCAGGGCTGCCTTGAGGAAAAGACGTTGTGCGGCCTCCCAACGATTGAACGGGTCACTGTCATGGGCCAACAGTGTCAGTAGGTTTTCATCGCTCAAGGTGTGAATCAATTGCACCGGGGCACTGAAGCCGCGTAACAGCGAGGGTACTGGTTCTTCACCCATGCTTTCAAATACCAACGATTGCTTTTCCTCTGTCAACACCAGCAGTTGGGGCGCTGTCAGGGACTCACCGGCTTGGCCAAGCAAACCCAAGCTGATGGGGATCACAAAAGGAGACTTCACTGGTTGACCCGGGGTAGGGGGACAAGATTGTTGAAAGTGCAATGTGAAGCGTTGCGCTTGTGCATCGTAGGTGGAGGTGACCTCAACCACAGGTGTGCCAGCTTGTGAATACCAGTGTTTGAACTGCCCAAGATGCTGAGCCAAAGCGGAGGCGGGATTGGCATCTGCAATCGCTTGCGCAAAATCATCGCAGGTCACGGCATGGCCATCATGGCGTTCAAAGTACAACTTCATGCCTTTGGCAAAACCATCGCGTCCCACCAGGGTTTGCATCATGCGAACCACCTCTGCACCTTTTTCGTAAATGGTGACGGTGTAAAAATTGTTGATTTCCAGGTAGCTGTCGGGCCTGACGGGGTGTGCCAGGGGCCCGGCATCTTCAGCGAATTGGATGGTGCGTAATAAACGAACGTCTTCAATGCGTTTGACTGCACGGGCTGAGGCTGAGCCAGCCAAATCCTGACTGAATTCTTGGTCGCGGAAAACTGTCAAACCCTCTTTGAGAGACAGCTGAAACCAGTCGCGGCAAGTGATGCGGTTGCCCGTCCAATTATGAAAATATTCGTGGCCTATCACGCTCTCAATATGGGCGTAATCGTTGTCAGTGGCAGTGGCTGGGCTGGCCAACACATACTTGGTGTTGAATATGTTGAGCCCCTTGTTCTCCATGGCGCCCATGTTGAAGTCTGAGGTGGCCACCACCATGAACCGATCCAAATCCAGACCCAAACCAAAACGGGCTTCATCCCATGCCACGCTGGCCATGAGGGATTGCATCGCGTGCGCCGTTTTGTCCAGATCGCCCGAGCGCACATAGATTTGCAACACGTGTTCTTTGCCGTTGCGCGCTGTGATGCGTTGTTCGCGACAAACGAATTGGCCCGCAACCAAAGCAAACAAATAGCTGGGTTTGTGGTGCGGGTCAAACCATTTGGCGTAGTGTCTGCCGTCTTCTGTCTCACCTTGCGACAACAAATTGCCATTGGATAACAGCACTGGGTATTTGGCTTTGTCAGCCCGCAAAGTCACCGTGAAACTGCTCATCACATCGGGACGGTCTAGAAAATACGTGATTCGCCTGAACCCTTGGGCTTCACACTGCGTGAAAAATGAATCTTGACTGACGTACAAGCCAGAGAGTTGCGTATTTTTTTGTGGCTCACAGGTGGTGAAAATTTCCAGGGTAAAGGGCGCATGTCCTTCGGGTAAATTTTCCAAAATCAAAATGTCGCCGTCCATTTTGAATGAAGTGCCTTGGCCATTGACCAAAACACGCGAGAGATTCAGCTCTTCACCATCCAGACGCAAAGCCTGCGCGGGAACATCAGGATTTCGCCGCACTTGCATCGTGTTGAGAACCCGTGTTTTGGCCGGATCGAGATCAAAAACCAAATCGACTGTGTCAATCCAAAAAGCAGGCGCTTGGTAGTCTTCTCGCCGTGTCATCACGGCTTGTCCTTCACGAAACATGGTTTGGCTCCAATAGGAAAAAAGGATAGGGCGTCAGACGCCGTGTTTGAGAGAGGCTTCGATGAAGGGGTCGAGGTCGCCATCGAGGACTTTTTGGGTGTTGCTGATTTCCACATTGGTGCGTAAATCTTTGATGCGACTTTGGTCCAGCACATAGCTGCGGATTTGATGTCCCCAGCCCACATCGGTTTTGGTGTCTTCAAGCTTTTGTTGTGCCTCCATGCGCTTTCGCATCTCGAAATCGTAAAGTCGAGAACGCAAGCGTTTCCATGCCACATCGCGGTTGCTGTGCTGACTTCGCCCGTCTTGGCACTGCACCACGATGCCAGTGGGAATGTGGGTTAAGCGAACAGCGGAGTCTGTTTTGTTGATGTGCTGACCACCTGCGCCGCTTGCCCGGAATGTGTCGGTTCGAACATCTGCTGGGTTGATATCGATCTCAATGGAATCATCAACTTCCGGGTACACAAACACGCTGGCAAAACTGGTGTGTCTGCCGCCTGCTGAATCAAAGGGAGATTTTCGGACCAAGCGATGCACGCCTGTTTCGGTGCGCAGCAGACCAAAAGCGTATTCCCCTTCGATCTTCAGGGTGGCTCCTTTGATGCCAGCGACATCGCCAGCAGATTCGTCTTCGAGTGTGGCTTTGAAGCCCTTGCGTTCAGCGTATTTCAGGTATTGGCGCAGCAGCATGCTGGCCCAATCACAGGCTTCGGTGCCACCTGCGCCAGCTTGGATATCCAAAAAGGCATTGCATGGGTCAGCTGGGTTGTTGAACATTCTGCGAAATTCAAGCTTCTCGATTTCACCCAGGATGCGGTCTGTGTCGTCGGAGATGGTGATCAAGCCAGCTTCATCGTTTTCGGCTTTGCTCATCTCAAACAACTCGGTGTTGTCTTCAATTTCTTGAGCTAAGCGAGACAAAGTCAAAACAATGTCATCCAGTGATTTTTTTTCTTTGCCCAGTTCTTGGGCTTTTTTCGGGTCATTCCAGACCGCCGGATCTTCCAGGGATGCGTTAACGGTTCTCAGCCGTTCTGATTTGGCATCGTAGTCAAAGATACCCCCGGAGATCGAGGGTGCGGGCACCCAAGTCGACCAACAAGTTGCCAATGGTGTTGATGCGTTCTGCGTCCATGTCGTGTTTCCGTTGCAAACAAAACCGTGATTATCGTCTGAGCCGCAACGCAGTGCGCCAACTCATGCCTGCTTGGTATGGTTGGGTAATGCCATGTGAGCCATGGCGCGCAGCACATCGCCCACAATGATGATGGCAGGGCTGGCCAAACCCGATCGGGTCAAGAGCGATGGCAGTTCACCTAATTCGCCATCCACCCGTCTGGACTGAGGTTGACTGGCATTTTCGACAATCGCCACGGGTGTGTGCGGGGGTAAACCCATCAACAAGCCGTGTTGAATCTGCGAAATATTTTGAATCCCCATGTAAATGACCAATGTCAAGTGACAGGTGTGTGCGGAGTGCGCCAATGTGTGCCAGTCCACAGGCGGCAACATCCCTTTGTCTGTGCTGTGTCCAGTGACCATGACCACACCATGGGCATGTGCACGGTGAGTCAGTGCAACGCCGAGGTCGATGGCGGCAGCCATGCCTGCGGTGATGCCATTGACAATCTTGACGTCGATGCCGTGGGCCTGCAAATACGCGCATTCTTCACCACCGCGTCCAAAAACCAACGGGTCTCCGCCCTTGAGGCGAACCACTTGTTCACCTGCCATTGCCTCTTGCACCATCAATTTTTCAATGAAGGCTTGGGGGGTAGATTGACAGCCGCCACGTTTACCCACATGAACAATGCGGGCTTGCGCAGACACATGACACAGTAGATCGGGATGCACCAAATCGTCCACCAATACAACGGTGGCTTGTTGCAGAGCACGAACTGCTTTCAAGGTCAGCAGTTCAGGGTCACCTGGACCTGCACCGACCAATGTGACAGTGGCTTGGGTGGCTTTCATGGTTGATGGAAGTCCTTGGCCATGGCGGCCAGTTTCATCACTTGCCTGTTTATAGGCTGGGGGATGGGCTGCGTTCCTTGGTACATTTTTTGGATGAGTTGAGCGGTGTCATGCACCCCCAACCCGGTTGGCAGGTTGAACCATTCAACCCATTCAGCTTGTTCGGTGTCGTCGGGCAAAACAATGCCTTTGCGAAAGCCAAGCATGTGGGGGGCGCGGCGATGGTCTGCTACAGGTTCACCTTCGGTTCCACGCAACAGCAGGGCGTCTGCTTTGAGCAATGCCAAGGTTTCACGCATGGAAGATGCGTACTCCGGGTGGGTATAGCTCGATACCCGAATACTCGGACCGTCGACAGGGTTCATCAGCTTGACCAAACTGTGTCCCGGGTTTCGCAAGCCAACGCTGCGCCTGACTTGCAGCAACTGCCACAGGCCAGCATGTAACACCTCGGTGGGCACATACGCCACTTCGCCGGGCCGGATGGCAGAGGGCTTCGACCAAACAGGCAGCCCCAACTGTTTGACCACATCAAGTGTCGCGATCCTTTTGTCCTCGGTATTGCCGCCGTGAATGAGCACAGCCCAGCCTTGTTTGGCCAGCAGCATGGCCAACAATGGCGTGAGCAAAGGCAGGCGCCGTGAACCGTTGTAGCTGGGCAAAACAACCACAGGTTGCGGACTGTGGTTGGAAATCAGGTTCAAGCGTGGCTGGGTCGCATCCAAAAAACCAGCCATTTCATCGGGCGTTTCACCCTTGATGCGCATGGCCACACAAAATGCACCAAGTTCAAGGTCTGAGACTTGGCCGTCCAGGACTTGTGACATCAATTCACCTGCTTGAACCCGCGACAAATGCCGCGCGCCTTCTTTGCCGCGGCCAATTTCCCTGATGAAGTGACTGATGCCCATGCCCAGATTGTGAAACATGCTTGATGACTTTCAGTTATGAGCCGATTCACGTGTCGCTAAACTCAGTCACATGTGGCTTTTAGGCATTGAATCTTCTTGTGATGAAACCGGTGTGGCTTTGGTGCAAACCAAGGCAGGCGAGCCTTTGCCTCGCTTGGTGTCGCAGGCTTTGTATACCCAAGCCGCCATGCACGAAGCCTATGGCGGTGTGGTGCCCGAATTGGCCAGCCGCGACCATGTGCGACGGGTATTGCCCTTGATTCACCAGGTCATGGACCAGGCCAATCAACCGCTGAGCGCGATCGATGTGTTGGCGTTTACCCGTGGGCCCGGGCTGGCTGGCGCGCTCTTGGTGGGCGCCGGAACCGCCTGTGCTTTGGCTGCCAGCTTGGACAGACCTGTGATCGGCATTCACCACTTGGAAGGTCACTTGTTGTCGCCTTTTTTGAGTGCTGACCCTCCGGTGTTTCCTTTTGTGGCATTGCTGGTCTCTGGAGGCCACACGCAATTGATGCAGGTTGATCAGGTCGGTGAATACACATTGTTGGGTGAAACGATTGACGATGCAGCAGGCGAGGCTTTTGACAAAAGCGCCAAGCTGATGGGTTTGGGTTACCCAGGCGGACCAGCGTTGTCTGCTTTGGCAAACCTCGGCCGACCAGATGCCTTTGCCTTGCCCAGGCCCTTGATGCACCAAGCCAATTTGGATTTTTCATTTGCTGGCTTGAAAACCGCTGTGCTCACGCAGTGTCAAAAGCTTGGGGATGATTTGCCTGCCCGCAAGGCTGATTTGGCAGCCTCGACTCAAGCAGCGATCGTGGAAGTGTTGGTGAAAAAAGCCATGCGTGCATTGAGCCAAACAGGCTTGAAGCGTTTGGTGGTGGCTGGAGGCGTTGGGGCTAACCGCTTGCTCAGGGCGCAACTGCAAGTGGCTTGCCTCGCGCAGGGTGCAAGGGTTCATTACCCCGAGGCGGACTTGTGCACCGACAACGGCGCGATGATTGCCATGGCTGCTGCCATGCGATTGCATGCAGGTGTAGAGCAGGCGCACAAGCACTATGCCTTTGACGTGTTGCCCCGCTGGCCCTTGGCTCAACACACCCATGCTGCCTGATTCCTCTGCATGAAACACTTGTCATTCGCTTGTTCATGGGCCCTGTTTTTGGGATGCACATTGCCATTGGCACAGGCCCAAGACAAGCTTTTGCCGTCCAACGCGCCAGTGATCAAACTCGCTCTCATCGAAGGTTTGAGCGGACCGTTTGGCAACACGGGAGAAGTGGCTTACCGCAACCTGTTGATGGCCACCGAGCGCGTCAACCAAAGGGGTGGTGTTCGCCTGAACCATGGCGCACATGCGCTGCGATTGGTTCGTTACGACAGCAAGGGACAGGCCGATGAGGCATTGACACTCTTGGGTGCAGCGGTCGAGGACGGTGCTCGGTTTGTCATGCAAGGCAATAGCTCTGCTGTCACCTCCGTGCTTCTTTCAGGGATTCATAAACACAATGAGCGCCAGCCTCAGCAATCGGTTTTGTTGCTGAACTACGCTGCGGTTGACCCAGCATTGACCAACGAACGCTGCAGTTTTTGGCACTTCAGGTTTGATGCACATGCAGACATGCGCATGCAGGCATTGATGGACGTCTTGAAAAACGACAAGTCATTGAAGAAAATTTACCTGATTGGTCAGGACTACAGCTTTGGCCAAGGCGTGCTGAAGGAGGCGCGCAGGCAATTGGTCTCGCTGCGACCAGACATTGATATCGTGGGTGACGAGTTGCATCCCATGGGGCGGGTCAAAGACTTCATGCCTTACATGCAAAAGATCAAGGCCAGTGGCGCGCAAGCGGTGATCACTGGCAATTTTGGCAATGACTTGAGCTTGCTGGTGAAAGCCGCGCAAGACACCGGCTTCAAAGGCAAGTTTTATACCTTTTATGGCAATGCATTGGGCGCGCCTGCTGCCATGGGCGAAGCCGGCATTGGCAACGTGATTGCCGTGGCCGATTGGATGCCCAACGTGCCCGGCTCAGCATCCTTGCAGTTTTACCAAAGCTTTAAAAAACGCTTTCCCAATCCGGCTGACGACTACGCCCATTTGCGAATGCACTTGATGGTGGAGGCGCTGGTTCAAGCGATCGAAAATGCGAATGCCACGGATGCAGTGGCTGTGGCATTTGCTTTAGAGCAAGTTCAACTCCAGCGATTTGGCCAATCGGTGCGGATGAGGGCGGTTGACCACCAGTTGCAACAGCCTTTGGTGGCGGGTGTCATGGACCGACAAGGTCAGCCGGGCGTGCCCTTTGATGTTGAGGGCTCAGGTTTTGGTTTTCGCATCACGCATCAGTTTGCTGCCCAGCAACTTGAACAACCCACCACTTGTCAGATGAAAAGACCAGAGCGATGAACATGCGCCAAAGCATCTTGGATTTGCCCGCCTCCAAAATCCGCGAAGTGGCCAATGCAGGCATGGGCCGCGCTGATGTCCTGGCTTTTTGGTTTGGTGAAAGTGACGAGGTCACCCCTGACTTCATCAGGCAAGCCGCCATCGATGCATTGCAGCAGGGTGAGACTTTTTATGCCCATAACCTGGGTCTGCCCGCGCTGCGCCAGGCCATTGCCAAAGAAATGATGCATCGTCATGCTGCGCCGATGGACGTTGATCGGATCGCCGTGACCTCTGGTGGCGTGAACGCCTTGATGTTGGCCATGCAAGCACTGATCAACGCGGGTGATCAGGTGGTGGTGGTCACACCTGTTTGGCCCAACCTGACCGCACAACCTGTGATTTTGGGCGCGCAGTTACACACCGTTTCGCTGGTCCCAGCAGCGGGTCGGTGGTCTTTGCCCATGGCGCAGCTGCTCTCACGAATCACATCGGCAACCAAGTTGCTGGTGTTGAATTCCCCAAACAACCCCACCGGATGGACCCTGACCCGCGATGAGCAAAGCATTTTGTTGGCCCATTGCCGCCAGACCGGTACCTGGATTTTGGCTGACGAAGTCTATGAAAACCTTTATTACTTGCCCAGCCACAACCGATGTGCGCCCAGCTTCTTGGACATCTGCACGCCGGACGACCGCTTGGTTGTGGCTCACAGCTTTTCCAAAAGCTTTTTGATGACGGGTTGGCGCTTAGGCTGGTTGGTCATGCCCCAGACCATGACCGAACACATCGGCAAACTGATTGAGTTCAATACCTCCTGCGCCAGCACCTTTGTGCAAAAAGCCGGTTTGACCGCCATCCATCGGGCTGATGAGGTCACCCCCAGGCTGGTGGATCACTTGCATCACTGCCGAGACAGCCTGTTTGAGGCGCTGGGTCAGGTGCCGGGTTTGGAGTTGAGCCTGCCCGATGGCGGGATGTACCTGTTTTTCAGGCTGCCAGGACACCCAGACGACTTGCACACGGCAAAGCGGCTGGTGGCTGAGGCTGGGTTGGGGCTGGCGCCCGGCAGCGCTTTCGCGCCTGAAGCCCAGGGGTGGTTACGCTGGTGTTTTGCCTCCAAAGACCTGACCAGATTGAGGTTGGGCGCTGAGCGTCTGCAGGCCTGGCTGGCCAAGCTATAATCTTTTGGCTTAAGGTTTTTCGCCTTGAGTTCACGCCATCTGGCATTTCCGGCTGTTGGCGCATGTCTAATTTTTTGGAAAACACCATGACAACATTAAACAAAGCCGAGGTCGTCAAGGCCAACGCACGTTCCGCCAACGACACAGGCAGCCCTGAAGTGCAAGTCGCCATTTTGACTGCACGCATCAATGAACTGACCCCTCACTTCAAAACCCACGCCAAAGACCACCATGGTCGCCGTGGCTTGTTGCGCATGGTCAGCCGTCGTCGCAAATTGCTCGACTACCTCAAATCCAAAGACGCAGAGCGCTACACCGCGCTGATTGCCAAATTGGGTTTGCGCAAGTAATACCCCGAATCCATGCCCAACGCCTGAGTCTGATCTTTCACTCAGGCGTTCGTGCATGGGGCAGGGCAACACGCAAAGCAACTGACTCAGTTCGAAGCTGTGTCATTCCAAAAAAAACGCTTGTATTTTTCTGGAATGGCATCGTGTACTGACAGTGACTTTGGGCTCTGGTGAAGTGGCCTGCACTTCCCGTTTTTCCATAGGAAACACACATGTCCTTGTTCAATAAAGTCACCAAAACCTTTCAGTGGGGCCAGCACACGGTCACCCTGGAAACCGGCGAGATCGCTCGTCAATCCAGCGGCGCTGTGATCGTCAACATGGACGACACCGTCGTCTTAGCCACCGTGGTGGCCTCTAAATCTGCCAAACCTGGTCAAGACTTTTTCCCTCTGACCGTTGACTACATCGAGAAAACATACGCTGCGGGCAAGATCCCTGGCAGCTTTTTCAAACGCGAAGCCAAGCCAAGCGAACTCGAGACTTTGACCAGCCGTCTGATTGACCGCCCGATTCGTCCTTTGTTCCCCGAAGGCTTCTACAACGAAGTGCATGTGGTGATTCACACCTTGTCACTCAACCCCGAAGTCGATGCCGACATCGCCGCCATGATCGGCTCTTCTGCTGCTTTGGCCATTTCCGGTATCCCTTTCAACGGCCCCATCGGTGCCGCCCGCGTGGGCTACATCAACGGCGAATACGTCTTGAACCCTGGACAAACCCAGCGCAAAGACAGTCAATTGGAGCTGGTCGTTGCTGGCACCGAAGCTGCTGTGCTGATGGTGGAGTCTGAAGCCCTGCAAATGTCAGAAGAGATCATGCTGGGCGCCGTGGTCTTTGGCCACGAACAAAGCCGAGTGGCCATCAACGCCATCCACGAACTGGTGCGCGACGCAGGCAAGCCGGTATGGGATTGGTCAGCCGCCCCCAAGGACGAGCCTTTGATCGCCAAAGTGGCTGCCTTGGCTGACGACAAGTTGGCTGCGGCATACCAAATCCGCAACAAGCAAAGCCGCACCCAAGCTTGCCGCGAAGCCTATGCCGCAGTGATGGCCGCCCTCAAAGCCGACGGCGTTGAATTCGACAGCGTCAAAGTGGAAAACATGTTGTTCGACATCGAAGCGCGCATTGTTCGCAGCCAAATCTTGGCAGGTGAGCCCCGCATCGATGGCCGCGACACCCGTACCGTGCGTCCCATCGAGATCCGCAACAGCGTGTTGCCACGCACCCACGGCTCTGCTTTGTTCACCCGCGGTGAAACACAGGCTTTGGTGATCACCACCTTGGGCACCGAGCGTGATGCACAGCGCATTGACGCTTTGGCTGGCGAGTTTGAAGACCGCTTCATGTTCCACTACAACATGCCTCCGTTCGCCACCGGTGAGGTCGGCCGCATGGGCAGCACCAAACGCCGTGAAATTGGCCACGGTCGCTTGGCCAAACGTGCTTTGGCGGCGTGCTTACCCACCAAAGAAGAGTTCCCTTACACCTTGCGTGTGGTGTCCGAAATCACCGAGTCCAATGGTTCATCTTCCATGGCTTCCGTCTGTGGCGGGTGCTTGTCGATGATGGATGCTGGTGTGCCCATGAAAGCCCATGTGGCTGGCATTGCCATGGGCCTGATCAAAGAAGGCAATCGTTTTGCCGTGCTGACCGACATCTTGGGTGACGAAGACCACCTGGGCGACATGGATTTCAAAGTAGCTGGCACCACCAACGGCATCACTGCTTTGCAAATGGACATCAAAATCCAAGGTATCACACAAGAAATCATGCAAGTGGCGCTGGCACAAGCCAAGGAAGCCCGCATGCATATTTTGGGCAAGATGCAAGAAGCCATGGGCGAGGCCAAAACCGAGGTGAGCAACTTTGCACCCAAGCTCTACACCATGAAAATCAATCCGGAAAAAATCCGTGATGTGATTGGCAAGGGTGGTGCAGTCATCCGTGCACTGACCGAAGAAACAGGTTGCCAAATCAACATCGAAGAGGACGGCACCATCACCATTGCCGCCACCGACGGCGCCAAGGCAGATGAGGCCAAGCGCCGCATCACCGAGATCACGGCTGAGGTTGAGATTGGCAAGGTCTACGAAGGTCCGATCACCAAAATTTTGGACTTCGGCGCCTTGGTCAATTTGCTACCAGGCAAAGACGGCCTGTTGCACATCAGCCAAATCAGTCACGAGCGCATTGCCAAGGTCACCGACGTGTTAGCCGAAGGTCAAATCGTGCGTGTCAAAGTGCTTGAGACCGATGAAAAAGGCCGTATCAAGTTGTCCATGAAGGCTTTGATGGACCGCCCTGAAGCGTCTGCGCAAGACCATCACGAACAGCCTCCACACCAAGAGTAAACACATGCGTCAACCACTGATTGTCGGCAACTGGAAGATGAATGGCAGCCTGGCTGCCAATCATGACCTGTTGCACGCCGTCAATCTGGGTATGACCCAGGCCACCTGCCAGGTGGCCGTGTGTGTACCTGCACCCTACCTGCAACAGGTTCAAGCGCTTTGTGAAGGCAAAGCCTTGATGCTGGGTTCACAAGATATTTCGGCCCATGAGCAAGGTGCATTCACGGGCGAAATTTCGGCATCGATGTTGCGTGATTTTGGCGTGCGTTTTGCCATCGCAGGTCACTCCGAGCGTCGTCAATTTCACGGCGAAACCGATGCGGTGGTCGCGACCAAGGCGCAACGTGCCTTGGCTGCCGGTATCACCCCCATTGTGTGTGTAGGGGAGACCTTGGCTGAGCGTGAAGCTGGGCAAACACATGCGGTGGTCAAGCGTCAATTGGCTGCGGTCATTCATGCCAATGGTCACTGCATCAGCGAAGTGGTGGTGGCATACGAACCTGTTTGGGCGATTGGTACTGGCAAAACTGCAACCCCTGAGCAGGCCCAAGAGGTGCATGCTTTGTTGCGTTCTCAGTTGAGTGCTGCTACTTCGCAACCTGAGCGGGTGGCGCTGTTGTACGGCGGCAGCATGAACGCCTCCAATGCCGCCAGTTTGCTGGCCCAACCAGATATTGATGGCGGCCTGATCGGGGGCGCCGCCTTGAAAGCTGCCGATTTTTTGACCATTATTGCGGCTGCATCGCATTGACATTCACGGAGTATTCATGAGTACGCTTCTTAATTTATTGCTTTTGATTCAGATCCTGTCGGCATTGGGCATGATTGGTCTGATCTTGGTGCAACACGGCAAAGGTGCAGACATGGGGGCGGCTTTTGGCAGCGGTTCCTCCGGCAGCCTGTTTGGTGCCACGGGTGGTGCCAATTTTCTGTCTCGCACCACGTCGGTGTTGGCAGCGGTTTTTTTCGCCTGTACCTTGGCGCTGGCCTATTTCGGCAATTTGCGGCCTGTGGAATCCGGCAGTGTGTTGGAGAAAACCAGTGTGACACCCCCACCAGCCGTCAGTGACAGCATTCCAGGGGTGACGCCACCGCCTGCGGGAATGCCTGCGCCTGCCAGCACTGCCACCCCTGCATCGCCAGCCAACACCATTCCCACCAAGTGATTTTTTTCTCCTCTGGGAATTCAATTGCGCCATGATTGGCGTTGGTTTTTGAGGTTAAGATCGCAGGCTTTTCTGCCATGCTTTTGAGGCAAAACAGAAAAGAAATGGCCGTCGTGGTGAAATTGGTAGACACGCTATCTTGAGGGGGTAGTGGCGAAAGCTGTGCGAGTTCGAGTCTCGCCGACGGCACCATTCAATCCTGATGTCATGTGGGCATCAGGCCATGCCACAGATGATTGCAAATCAGTTTGCAAACAGAGATTCAAATGAACCTTGAGCAGTACCTGCCCGTCCTTTTGTTCATCCTGGTTGGCCTGGCGGTTGGCGTAGCACCCCAAGTCATTGGCTTTTTTTTGGGGCCACAAAAACCAGACGCCGCTAAAAATTCTCCCTATGAATGCGGCTTTGAGGCATTTGAAGACGCCCGAATTAAATTCGATGTCCGTTATTACCTTGTAGCCATCTTATTTATTTTGTTTGATTTGGAGATCGCTTTCCTTTTTCCGTGGGCAGTGGCGCTCAATGACATCGGCTTTGTCGGATTCGCTGCCATGATGATTTTCTTGGCTATTTTGGTCGTGGGTTTCATCTACGAATGGAAAAAAGGTGCCCTCGATTGGGAGTAATGCATGTCACTTGAAGGCGTTTTCAAAGAAGGCTTTATCACCACCTCATACGACTCGGTGGTGAATTGGGCCAAGACCGGGTCCTTGTGGCCCATGACTTTTGGCCTGGCTTGTTGTGCGGTTGAAATGATGCACGCGGGTGCCTCGCGTTATGACATCGACCGTTTTGGCATGCTGTTCAGACCCAGTCCACGTCAATCCGACTTGATGATTGTGGCGGGTACCTTGTGCAACAAAATGGCCCCTGCATTGCGCAAGGTGTACGACCAAATGTCGGAGCCTCGCTGGGTTTTGTCGATGGGATCATGCGCCAATGGGGGTGGTTACTACCACTACAGTTATTCAGTGGTGCGCGGCTGCGATCGCATCGTTCCTGTGGATGTGTATGTGCCAGGTTGTCCACCCACTGCCGAAGCCTTGCTTTACGGTATTTTGCAGTTGCAAAACAAGATTCGACGTGAAAACACCATTGCCCGTTAAAGTCTCAACCCATGACCATCACTGTTTCCATTGACACACTGCAAAAGACCCTTCACGGCGTGTTGGGCGAGCGTGTTCAACGCCTTGACTTGGCTTTGGGTGAATTGACCCTTACTTTGAAGGCGGCTGACTATGTCGAAGCGGCATCCCTGTTGCGCGACCACCCGGCGCTTTGCTTTGAACAGTTGATTGATTTGTGCGGCATGGACTACAGCAGCTACAAAGATGGCGCGCCTTCTTCATTCCAGGCAGGGCCGAGATTTGCCGTTGTCAGCCATTTGCTCTCGTTGACACACAACTGGCGCCTGCGCGTGCGGGTGTTTGCTGAGCATGACGACTTACCCCAAGTCTCGACCCTCACGCCGATCTGGAATGCAGCCAATTGGTTCGAGCGCGAAGCTTTCGATCTGTTTGGTATTTTGTTTGAACACCATACCGATTTGCGACGCATACTCACCGATTACGGTTTCATCGGACATCCATTCCGCAAAGACTTTCCTACCACCGGCCACGTGGAAATGCGCTATGACGCCGAACAAAAGCGCGTGATTTATCAGCCTGTCACCATCGAGCCACGCGAGATCACCCCGCGCATTGTTCGAGAAGACAACTATGGCGGGTTGCATTGACCATGGCTGAAATCAAAAATTACACCCTGAACCTCGGCCCGCAGCATCCCGCGGCCCATGGCGTGTTGCGCTTGGTACTGGAACTCGATGGCGAGGTTGTGCAGCGCGCAGACCCCCACATTGGCTTGCTTCACCGAGCCACTGAAAAGTTGGCTGAGAGCAAGACCTACATCCAAACATTGCCCTACATGGACCGTTTGGACTATGTCTCGATGATGTGCAACGAACATGCCTATTGCTTGGCCATCGAAAAACTGATGGGTTTGGAGGTGCCTGTTCGGGCCCAATACATTCGCGTGATGTATGCCGAGATCACCCGCATGCTCAACCACTTGATGTGGCTGGGGGCGCATGGCTTCGATTGCGGTGCCATGAACATCTTGATTTATTGCTTCCGTGAGCGCGAAGATTTGTACGACATGTACGAAGCCGTCTCTGGTGCACGCATGCATGCAGCTTATTTCCGTCCCGGTGGTGTTTACCGCGACTTGCCTGACAGCATGCCCCAGTACCAGGTCAGCAAAATCAAAAATGCACGAACCATTGCCCGGCTGAATGAAAATCGTCAGGGCAGTTTGCTCGATTTCATCGATGACTTTACCCAGCGCTTCCCCAAGTATGTGGATGAGTATGAAACCTTGCTCACAGACAACCGCATTTGGAAACAGCGCACCGTGGGCATCGGCGTGGTCACTGCTGACCGTGCCAAAAACATGGGTTTCACCGGCCCGATGTTGCGTGGCTCTGGCATTGCATGGGACTTGCGTAAGCAGCAACCCTATGATGTTTATGACCAAATGGACTTCGATATCCCAGTTGGCACCACTGGTGACTGTTACGACCGGTATTTGGTGCGTGTGGCAGAGCTGCGCCAATCGAACCGACTCATCAAGCAGTGCGTGGATTGGTTGCGCGCCAACCCCGGCCCGGTGATCACAGACAACCACAAAGTCGCACCGCCACACCGTGAGTCCATGAAAACCAGCATGGAAGAATTGATCCACCATTTCAAGCTGTTCACCGAAGGCTTTCACGTGCCTGAGGGCGAGGCTTACGCGGCGGTAGAGCATCCCAAGGGCGAGTTTGGTATTTACCTCGTCTCCGATGGTGCCAACAAGCCATACCGAATGAAAATCCGTGCGCCCGGCTTTGCGCATCTGGCCTCCATGGACGAGATGGCCAAAGGCCACATGATTTCAGACACGGTGGCCATCATTGGCACCATGGACATTGTGTTTGGGGAAATTGACCGATGAACACCGTTACCACGCACACCACTGACATGGCTGAACTCAGCGCTGAGACGCTCAAACGTTTTGCGCGCGAAACCGCCAAGTACCCAGATGACCAAAGGCAATCGGCTGTCATGGCCTGTTTGACCATCTTGCAGCAGGAGTTGGGTTTTGTCAGCCCGGCGCACGAAAAAGCCGTTGCGCATTACCTGGGCATGCCTTTGATGGCGGTTCACGAGGTGTTCACGTTCTACAACATGTACAACGTCAAGCCGGTTGGGCGCTTCAAGATCAATGTTTGCACCAATTTGCCTTGCCAGTTGCGGGCTGGTCGACAGACTCTGGATTACGTTTGTGCCCAGCTTGGCGTGGAAGTCGGCGGCACCACCAGCGATGGTTTGTTCACGGTTCAACCTGGCGAATGCATGGGTGCATGCGCTGACGCACCGGTTTTGTTGGTTAACGATACCCACATGTGCAGCTTCATGGGTGTCGAAAAAATCGACCAAATGATCAAAGCGCTGCGTGCGGTGGAGGTCAAGCCATGAACTTGCATGAAGTGCTCGCTCCGTTTCAAGCCACTGGCCAAGAGACCTGTTTCCATGACCGCCACATCAACCCGCAAATTTACGCTGGCTTGAATGGCAAAAACTGGGGCTTGCAAGACTACCTGGCCCGAGGTGGTTACCAAGCCTTGCGCACCGTGCTTGGCTTGAATGGCGCGGCTGCCTTGAGCCAAGATGAGGTGATTGCCATCGTCAAAGAGTCGGGCTTGCGTGGCAGAGGCGGTGCGGGCTTTCCCACCGGGCTCAAGTGGAGTTTCATGCCACGACAGTTCTTTGGCCAGAAGTATCTGGTTTGCAACTCTGACGAAGGTGAGCCAGGGACCTGCAAGGACCGCGACATTTTGGAATTCAATCCGCACATCGTGATTGAAGGCATGGCGATCGCTGCTTACGCCATGGGCATCAGCGTGGGCTACAACTACATTCACGGTGAAATTTTCCAAACCTACGAGCGTTTTGAAGCTGCGCTGGATGAAGCCCGAGCTGCAGGCTTTTTGGGCGAAAACATCCAGGGCAGCAACTTCAGTTTTCAACTGCATGCAGCGCATGGATTTGGCGCGTACATCTGTGGCGAAGAAACGGCCTTGCTCGAATCTTTGGAAGGTAAAAAGGGCCAACCCCGTTTCAAGCCGCCTTTTCCCGCCAGCTACGGTGTTTACGGCAAGCCCACCACCATCAACAACACCGAAACCTTTGCTGCTGTTCCTTGGATCATTCGCAACGGTGGCGCAGCCTATTTGGCCTGTGGCAAACCCAACAACGGTGGCACCAAGATTTTCTCTGTCAGCGGTGATGTCGAGCGTCCTGGCAATTACGAGGTTCCCATGGGCACGCCTTTCCCCAAGCTGCTGGAATTGGCCGGTGGTGTGCGCGGTGGACGTGCTTTGAAAGCGGTCATCCCTGGAGGCTCTTCAGCCCCTGTGTTGCCAGCTTCCCTCATGATGGACATCACCATGGACTATGACGCGATCGCCAAAGCCGGCTCCATGCTGGGTTCAGGCGCGGTCATTGTCATGGATGACACCCGTTGCATGGTCAAGAGCTTGCAACGCTTGTCAGCTTTTTACATGCACGAATCTTGTGGCCAGTGCACGCCGTGCCGTGAAGGCACAGGCTGGTTGTCACGCATGGTTGACCGGATCGAAACAGGGCAGGGCAGACCCAGTGACATGGACCTGCTCGACAGCGTTGCTGAAAACATCATGGGCCGCACGATTTGTGCTTTGGGTGACGCCGCAGCCATGCCTGTGCGCGGCATGCTCAAGCATTTCCGTGCAGAGTTTGAACACCACATCGAGCACAAGACCTGCATGGTCTCGTCTTACGTCTGAGCGGGCTGCACACCATGGTTGAGATCGAAATCGACGGCAAAAAAGTGGAAGTCGCACCCGGTAGCGTGGTGATTCAAGCTGCTGAACAAGCCGGTGCGTTCATTCCCCACTTTTGTTATCACAAGAAATTGAGCATCGCGGCCAATTGCCGCATGTGCTTGGTCGACATTGAAAAAGCACCCAAACCCATGCCGGCTTGTGCAACCCCCGTGACCCAAGGGATGGTGGTGCACACCAAATCCGACCGCGCCATCAAAGCGCAAAAGTCGGTGATGGAATTCCTGCTCATCAATCATCCGTTGGATTGCCCGATCTGTGACCAGGGCGGTGAATGCCAACTGCAAGACTTGGCCGTGGGCTATGGCGGCAGCGCCTCTCGCTACGATGAAGAAAAGCGTGTGGTCTTCCACAAAGATGTGGGTCCCCTCATCAGCATGGAGGAGATGAGCCGGTGTATCCATTGCACCCGCTGTGTCCGATTTGGTCAAGAAATTGCAGGCAGCATGGAGCTGGGCATGTCGCACCGTGGTGAGCACTCCGAAATTGAAACCTTTGTGGGTGAAACCGTGGACTCCGAGCTGTCTGGCAACATGATTGACATTTGCCCAGTGGGCGCACTGACCAGCAAGCCTTTTCGCTACCAGGCCCGCACTTGGGAATTGAGCCGGCGCAAGTCGATCAGTCCGCATGACGCCACTGGCGCGAATTTGGTGGTGCAGGTGAAAAACAACCAAGTCATGCGTGTCGTGCCCTTTGACAATGAAGAGGTCAACGAATGCTGGATCGCCGACCGTGACCGGTTCAGTTACGAATCGCTCAATGGTCCCGAGCGCTTGACCCATCCCATGCTCAAGCAAGATGGCCAGTGGCACGTGGTTGACTGGACCACCGCGCTGGAATACGTCGCCAATGGTGTCAAGCAGATCCAGGCAGATCATGGCGTCAACGCCTTGGGCTGTTTGGCCAGTCCGCACAGCACCTTGGAAGAGCTCCATTTAGCAACCCAATTCATGCGTGCTTTGGGCAGTGACAACATTGACTCGCGTTTGCGTGCGGCTGAATTCCCCACTGGCGCTCCTGTGCGCTGGTTGGGCAGGTCATTGGTCAGTTTGAGTGCGTTGGACCGTGTGTTGGTGGTTGGCAGTCATTTGCGCAAAGACCATCCGCTGATGGCGCAACGTATTCGCCAAGCGGCCCGACGTGGCGCTCATGTCAATGCCTTGGTCGGGTCTCAGCAGGACTGGGCAATGCCACTCAAGCATTCACTCGTGGCTGACAGTGCTGGCTGGGTGCAAAACTTGGCCGATATCGCTGCTGCCATCGCACAGCAAAAAGGCATTCAAGCGCCTGCCCAGGGCAACCCAGATGCAGCGCTGGCAACAGCCATCGCGACATCTCTCTTGTCGGGCGAGCACAAAGCCATTTTGTTGGGCAACGCGGCTGCACACCATGCCAAAGCATCGAGTTTGCTGGCGTTGGCCAATTGGATAGCCCTTCAAACAGAGGCCACCGTGGGTTATTTGGGCGAAGCTGCCAACACGGTGGGTGCGCAATTGGTCAAAGCCCAGCCTGTACAAGGCGGCATGCACGCCGCACAGATGTTGCAGCCCAAGGCACTGCAGGCATTGTTTTTGTTGCACACCGAGCCCGAGTTTGACTGCGCTGGAGGCAAAGAGGCACTTGCCCATCTCGGTCAGGGTGGAATGGTGGTCACGATGTCACCTTTCAAGACCAATTTGGATGTCAGTGACGTGCTGTTGCCTGTTGCCCCTTTCACCGAAACCGCAGGAACATTCGTCAACACAGAGGGGCGTGCCCAAAGCTTCCACGGTGTGGTGCGCCCGCTGGCGGAAACGCGCCCTGCGTGGAAGGTGTGGCGGGTGCTGGGGACACTGTTGAATTTACCCGGCTTTGGATTCGACACCATTGAAGAGGTGAGGGCGCAAGCCATGCCGCCCGACATCGCCTCTCTCTTGTCCAACGACTGCCAAGCCAGTGTGGATTTAACGCCCGCCCTTCATGCGCCGGTGACTGCCTCGATTTACCAACTGGATGCGATGGTGCGACGCGCACCTGCTTTGCAGCACACGGCGGATGCCCAGGAGGTGGTGCATGGTTGAGCTGTTGTTCAATGCAGGTGCCACGCTGAGCACCGCTGCCTGGTGGGCCAACATCGGCTGGCCAGTGGCTTGGACGCTGCTGAAGATCATCGCTGTTGTTTTGCCCCTGTTGTTGTGTGTGGCGTATTTGACTTTGTGGGAACGCAAGGCCATTGGTTTTACCCAAATACGGGTGGGCCCAAACCGCATCGGCCCCTACGGCTTGCTTCAACCGATTGCAGACGCGGTCAAAATTTTGACCAAGGAAATCATCTTTCCCACCAAGGCTAGCAAGGGTTTGTTTTTCTTGGGGCCGGTCATGACCATGATGCCCGTGTTGGCGGCATGGGCTGTGGTGCCTTTTGGCCCCGAGGTGGTTTTGGCCAACATCAATGCAGGTTTGCTGTTCCTGATGGCAATCACCTCTTTAGAGGTCTACGGCATCATCATTGCAGGTTGGGCTTCCAATTCCAAATACGCGTTTTTGGGTGCCTTGCGGGCCTCGGCCCAAATGGTGAGTTATGAAATCGCCATGGGCTTTTGTTTGGTGGTGGTGCTGATGGTCTCTGGCAGCATGAACATGATTGACATCGTGATGAGCCAGCACAAAGGCATGTTCGCCGACCAAGGTATTGGTTTTTTATCCTGGAATTGGCTGCCTCTGTTTCCCGTCTTCATCATCTTTTTCATTGCCAGCTTGGCTGAAACCAACCGACATCCTTTTGACGTGGTGGAAGGCGAGTCGGAAATTGTTGCGGGGCACATGATTGAGTATTCGGGCATGTCCTTCGCCATGTTCTTTCTGGGCGAATATGCCAACATGATTCTGGTGTCCACCCTTTGCGTGGTGCTGTTTTTGGGTGGTTGGTTGCCCCCGGTCGATTGGGTTTGGCTGGCCTGGGTTCCAGGTTGGATATGGATGGCCGCCAAGGTGTTTGTGGTGGTCACGATGTTCTTGTGGGTGCGCGCAACTTTCCCGCGTTACCGTTATGACCAGATCATGCGTTTGGGCTGGAAAATTTTCATTCCAGTCACCTTGGTGTGGTTGGTCGTGGTCGGTGTTTGGATGCAAACGCCTTGGAATATTTGGAACTGATGCAGAGGCGACCATGAGCAAACCCACCACCATGACTGCGCAAACGCCTTTTTCCTGGGCTGACTTCTTCTCCAGTTTTTTACTGCTGGAGTTTTTAAAGGGCTTTGCGATCACCGGGCGATATATGTTTGCCCGCAAGATCACTGTGCAGTTTCCCGAAGAAAAAACCCCGCTGAGTCCACGTTTCAGGGGTCTGCATGCATTGCGTCGTTATGAAAACGGAGAAGAGCGTTGCATCGCTTGCAAGCTGTGCGAGGCCGTGTGCCCGGCGATGGCGATCACCATCGAATCGGATGTGCGAGCGGATGGTTCACGTCGCACCTCCAGGTATGACATTGATTTGACCAAGTGCATTTTTTGTGGCTTTTGCGAAGAAAGCTGCCCGGTCGATTCGATTGTGGAAACACATATTTTCGAATACCACGGTGAAAAACGCGGTGACTTGTATTTCACCAAAGAAATGCTCTTGGCCGTTGGTGATCGCTATGAGCCCCAAATTGCAGCCAACAAGGCCGCCGATGCCAAATACCGTTAACCCCAAAGGAAGATAGCAACATGGATGTCAAGTCAGCCCTGTTCTACGTCTTTGCAGCTGTTTTGCTGTTTGCCGCGTTGCGTGTGATCACGGTGCGCAACCCTGTGCACGCAGCGCTCTATCTGATACTGGCTTTTTTCCAAGCATCCGGCATTTGGATGCTGCTCAAAGCCGAGTTCTTGTCCATCACCTTGGTGCTGGTTTATGTGGGTGCGGTGATGGTTCTGTTTCTCTTCGTGGTCATGATGATCGACATCAACATCGACGCCTTGAAAAAAGGGTTTTGGAGCCACTTCCCGCTGGCAGCCACCATTGGCGCGATTTTGGCGCTTGAACTGGCTTCTGTCCTCATGGGCGGCTTTCGCTCTGCGCCAGCACCGGTTGAGGCCGTGGCAGCCCCTGGTATGCAGATTTCAAACACCAAAGACTTGGGTATCGTCCTTTACACCCAATACCTGTATCCCCTGGAAATTGCTGCTGTGATCTTGCTCGTGGCGATCATTGCTGCGATTGCGCTGACCATGCGCGAACGCAAGGACAGCAAGTTGCAGGTTGCGTCTGAGCAAATCCGGGTCAAACCTGCTGACCGACTTCGCATGGTCAAAGTCGATCCGGTTCACCAGCCTGTTGTTGCGCCAGTGGTTGAGGAGCCCAAAGCATGACTGTCACACTTGGTCACTACCTCACCTTGGGCGCTGTGTTGTTTGCGCTATCGGTCATCGGTATTTTTTTGAACCGCAAAAACCTGATCGTTTTGCTGATGGCCATCGAGTTGATGCTGCTAGCGGTCAACACCAATTTCATTGCCTTCTCTCATTACTTGGGCGATATGCAGGGACAAATTTTTGTCTTTTTCATTCTGACCGTTGCAG
Source organism: Bordetella parapertussis (assembly GCA_945890735.1). GTDB lineage: Bacteria > Pseudomonadota > Gammaproteobacteria > Burkholderiales > Burkholderiaceae_C > Limnohabitans. The sequence goes on from CAMDCZ010000004.1 coordinate 45,942, forward strand.
CTGCCGAGTCAGCGATTGGCTTGGCTATTTTGGTCTTGTTGTTTCGCAACCGGTCCAGTGTCGACGTGGATGAACTCCATTCCCTCAAGGGCTGATCAGATTCACCATGAGCCAAACTCTACAAGCCTCTACCTTGCTCACCATCGCTTTGGCGCCACTGGTGGGTGCCGTGCTCGCCGGTGTCTTGGGTACCCGATTGGGCGGCGACCGCATAGGCCATCGCGTGTCGCACAGCCTGACTATTTTGGGTATTTTGGTCTCGTTCGTTTTATCAGTCCAAACCCTCTACAGCGTGGTGCATGACGGCGCACGTTTCAATGAAACGATTTACACCTGGATGGAGGTTGGCGGTCTCACCATGGAAATTGGTTTCATGGTGGATGGCTTGACGGCAATGATGATGTGCGTGGTGACCTTTGTGTCCTTGATGGTCCACATCTACACCATCGGGTACATGGCTGAGGACGAGGGTTACAACCGCTTCTTCTCCTACATTTCTTTGTTCACTTTCTCGATGTTGATGCTGGTCATGAGCAACAACTTGCTGCAGCTGTTTTTCGGATGGGAAGCTGTAGGCTTGGTTTCTTATCTCCTGATTGGGTTTTGGTTCAACAAACCCACGGCTGTTTTTGCCAACATGAAAGCTTTTTTAGTCAACCGTGTGGGTGACTTTGGCTTCATCCTGGGTATCGGTTTGATTGCTGCTTACACCGGCTCACTGAACTACACCGAGGTTTTTGCGCAGTCAGCTCAATTGGCCAGCATGGAATTTCCATGGTTGATGTTTGGTCAATCGTCCCTGTTGGTCACGGTGATTTGCATCTGCTTGTTCATTGGTGCAATGGGTAAATCTGCTCAGTTTCCATTGCATGTGTGGTTGCCTGACTCCATGGAAGGCCCCACGCCGATTTCAGCCTTGATCCATGCTGCCACCATGGTCACAGCCGGTATCTTCATGGTGGCGCGCATGTCCCCCTTGTTTGAGCTTTCAGACACTGCCTTGAACTTGATCATGGTGATTGGTTCAATCACTGCTTTGTTCATGGGTTTCTTGGGCATTGTGCAAAACGACATCAAGCGGGTGGTTGCCTATTCCACCCTGTCACAGTTGGGCTACATGACGGTCGCCCTGGGGGCATCTGCTTACTCGGTCGCGGTTTTCCACCTGATGACGCATGCGTTCTTCAAGGCTTTGTTGTTCTTGGCTGCAGGGTCGGTCATCATGGGTTTGCACCACAACCAAGACATCCGTTGGATGGGTGGTGTGCGCAAATACATGCCCATCACTTGGATCACATCCTTGTTGGGTTCACTGGCCCTGATTGGCACACCTTTGTTCTCGGGTTTCTATTCAAAAGACAGCATCATCGAAGCGGTTGCTGCCAGCAACCTGCCTGCTGCTTCTTGGGCCTATGTCGCGGTGTTGGTCGGTGTGTTCATCACAGCCTTTTATTCGTTCCGCATGTATTTCTTGGTCTTCCATGGTCAAGAACGGTTTGACCAGCAGCCGCAGGCGCACCATGATACGCACCATGACGCACACGGTCATGGCGATCACCATTCGCCACATGAGTCTCCCTGGGTGGTGACCGTGCCTTTGGTGTTATTGGCGATTCCGTCTGTCTTGATCGGCTACTTCACGATCGATGCGATGTTGTTTGGGGACTTTTTCAAAGACGCCATCATGGTCAATGCCAGCACCCACCCTGCGATGCATGAATTGCAATCCAAATACCATGGCGCCATGGGCATGGCTGAGCATGCTTTGGCGACTTGGCCTTTTTGGCTGGCAGTAGCGGGTGTTGTTTCTGCTTTTTATTGCTACATGATCAATCCCGCATTGCCTGCTGCTGTTCAACGCATCTTCCAGCCCGTGCACACCCTGTTGGTGAACAAGTATTACCTGGATGCATTCAATGAACAAGTGTTGGCAAGGGGCACCCGTTTCTTGGCCACGATTTTGTGGAAGCGTGGTGACCAAGCTTTGATTGACGGCTGGTTGGTGAATGGTTCTTGGCGCTTGGTGGGCAAGTTGTCACACATGGCCAGGCGTTTGCAATCAGGTTTTCTTTACCACTACGCATTGCTCATGATCTTGGGCATGTTTGGTCTGATCACCTGGTTTGTTTGGCTCAAACCATGATGAGATTTTTGATGCAATTGACCTTCAACCCAATCAGAGAGATGCCATGGGAATCTTGAGCCTGGCCATTTGGACGCCGATTTGTTTTGGTATTTTGCTGCTTGCTTTTGGACGAGATGAGCATGCCAAAGCCGTTCGTTGGCTGGCTTTGTTGGGTGCCTTCGTCAGTTTTGTCATGACCCTGCCGCTGTATGCTGGCTTTGACAACACCAGTGCTGCCATGCAGTTTGTTGAAAACCTGCCTTGGATTGAGCGATTCAACATGCACTACCACTTGGGTGTGGATGGCATTTCGTTGTGGTTTGTATTGCTGACCTCTTTCATCACCCTGGTGGTGATCATTGCCGGGTGGGAGGTCATCACCGAGCGTGTCAACCAATACATGGGTGCATTTTTGGTACTCAGTGGCGTGATGGTTGGGGTATTTTGCGCCTTGGACGGCATGCTCTTTTATGTGTTTTTTGAAGCAACCTTGATTCCGATGTATCTGATCATTGGTGTCTGGGGTGGACCCAACCGCATATACGCAGCGTTCAAATTCTTTCTCTACACCTTGATGGGCTCATTGCTCATGCTGGTGGCTTTGGTCTACCTCTACATCGCATCCAACGGCAGCTTTGACTTGCATGCGTGGCATCAGCTTCCCCTGTCTTCTCATGCTCAGACTTTGTTGTTCTTTGCTTTTTTTGCAGCCTTTGCAGTCAAGGTGCCGATGTGGCCCGTGCACACTTGGTTGCCCGATGTGCACGTTGAGGCCCCGACGGGTGGCTCTGCTGTGCTGGCCGCCATCATGCTCAAGCTGGGTGCTTATGGGTTTTTGCGCTTTTCTTTGCCGATTGCCCCGGATGCTTCACATGAATGGGCTTGGTTGATGATTGCTTTGTCACTGATTGCGGTGGTCTATGTCGGCTTGGTGGCCGTGGTTCAGCAAGACATGAAAAAACTGGTGGCTTATTCATCGGTGGCCCACATGGGTTTCGTGACCCTGGGTTTTTTCATGTTCAGTGATCTGGGTGTGAGCGGTGGCATTGTGCAAATGATTGCCCATGGCTTTGTATCGGCTGCGATGTTCTTGTGCATTGGTGTCTTGTACGACCGGGTGCATTCGCGGGACATTGCCAGTTACGGCGGCGTGGTCAACACCATGCCCAAATTCACAGCTTTTGCACTCTTGTTTGCCATGGCCAATTGTGGTTTGCCTGGCACGGCTGGTTTCGTTGGCGAATGGATGGTGATCTTGGCGGCGGTGAAGTTCAATTTCTGGCTCGGCATCTTGGCTGCATCGGCCTTGGTCTTTGGTGCCGCCTACACCCTGTGGATGGTCAAGCGTGTCTATCTCGGCCCAGTCACCCATTCGCAGGTGCGTGAACTGACGGACATCAATGCACGAGAGTTTTTCATGCTGGCTTTGTTGGCAGCTGCGGTGTTGTGGATGGGTGTGTATCCCAAGCCTTTCACCGACGTGATGAATGTGTCTGTCAGTCATTTGCTTGAGCACGTGGCCGTCAGCAAGTTACCCCAATGACCCGCCTTATGACCCCGACTGGACTTCAACCATGATGCAAAACTTCAACTGGGTGACGGCTTACCCCGAAATCGTGTTGCTGGTCATGACCTGCGTGATCGTCTTGGTAGACCTGTGGGTGAAATCGCCCAAGCGGACATTGACTTACGCGCTCACCATGTCGACTTTGGCCGTGGTGGCCGCTCTCGAGGCTTACTACGCAACAACCAACGGCACCACCTATGGCTTTGGCCACATGGTGGTGTCGGATGCCATGGGCAATTGGCTCAAGTGCTTTGCCACTTTGGCCGTGATGGCTTCCTTGGTCTATGGCCGCCCCTATGCATTTGATCGACACATGCTGACCGGTGGAGAGTTTTTCTCCCTGAACCTGCTGGCTTTGCTGGGCATGTTTGTCATGATTTCAGGCAACAACTTCTTGGTGTTGTACCTGGGTCTGGAGTTGCTGACACTTTCGAGCTATGCCCTGGTGGCACTTCGCCGTGACCACGGGGATGCAACGGAAGCAGCCATGAAGTACTTCGTGTTGGGCGCTTTGGCCAGCGGCTTTTTGCTCTACGGCTTGTCCATGCTGTATGGCGCCACGGGCAGTTTGGATTTGACCGCTGTCTTCTCCGCTGTGGCCAGTGGCCACATCAAACACCAAGTGTTGGTGTTGGGTTTGGTGTTTGTGGTGTGTGGCATTGCTTTCAAGCTGGGCGCTGCGCCATTCCACATGTGGGTGCCTGATGTCTACCAAGGTGCACCAACCGCAGTCACCTTGATGATTGCAGCTGCCCCGAAATTGGCGGCATTTGCATTGATGATGCGACTGCTGGTCGATGGCCTGTTGCCATTGGCGATTGATTGGCAGCAAATGATGGTGGTGTTGGCTGTGGTGACCTTGGCGATTGGCAATTTCTCCGCCATTGCGCAATCCAATCTGAAACGCATGCTGGCTTTTTCGACCATTGCCCAAATGGGCTTTGTATTGATTGGCATGTTGTCTGGGGTGACCAATGGCAATACCTCCGCCGGTGCCAATGCCTACAGTTCCGCCATGTTCTACATGGTGACTTATGTGCTGACCACCTTGGGTGTGTTTGGTGTGATTTTGCTGTTGGCGCGTGAAGGCTTTGAGAGCGAAGAGATTGCTGACCTGGCTGGTTTGAACCAGCGCAGCCCGTTGTTTGCGGGTGTCATGGCCATTTGTTTGTTTTCTTTGGCGGGTGTACCTCCGCTGGTTGGCTTCTTTGCCAAGTTATCGGTCTTGCAAGCCTTGGTGGCTTCTGGACAATCCAGCGCTGTGGTCTTGGCGGTGTATGCGGTCTTGATGTCTTTGGTGGGCGCCTTCTACTACCTGCGCGTGATCAAAGTGATGTACTTTGACCCACCCTTGACGGCGGCGACCGTGGTGGCTGACACGCAAGTCCGTGTGGTCTTGTCGATCAACGGTGCATTGGTCTTGTTGCTGGGTTTGATGCCAGGCGGCTTGATGAGCTTGTGCGCCAACGCAGTGGTGCAAGCCCTGGGGACTTGATGGATTGGCAACCCCTCGCCAAATCAACTTGTGTCATGATCTGTTCATGAAAGTCCTCAACCTCCAATGCCACCACCAGCACGATTTCGAAGGCTGGTTTGCATCTGAGGATGCTTTTCAAACCCAGCGATCACAAGGCTTGGTTGAATGCCCGATCTGTGGTGACAACCAAATCAGCAAAATGCTCAGCGCCCCGCGCTTGAATTTGCTGACCACGCGTACCAGCGCCTCGATGGAAGCGTCGCCAGACACCCAAGCGCAGTCGGTCAGCGTGCCTTCGCCTGCCGTGACGCCTTCAGCCATGCCTGTGCCGATGCAAGAAGCTTGGCTGAAGATGGTTCAGCATGTGATGACACACACAGAAGATGTGGGCACCCAGTTTGCGGAAGAAGCCCGCAAGATGCATTACGGTGAAGCCCAGGAGCGGGGAATTCGCGGCCATGTCAGCCCACAAGAAACCCAGGCTTTGTTGGAGGAGGGCATTGGTGTGTTGCCGCTGCCATTGCCTGCGGCACTCAAAGGCTCGGTGCACTGAGCCCTCTGGGGTTGATCACTTGTTTTTCAGTTTGCCGCGTGGTGCCACAAAGGTTGTGGGCGCCACAGGTCGGTCGCCAGGCACGATGACCTTGGCAGGTGATGTGTCTTTTTTGGGTTTCTTGGACATTTTGTTGCTGCGTTGTTCGCCTTTGGCCATGGTATGGACTCCTTGATGGAAAGATTATCGCCTCAGCCTCTGGCCAGCGTCACACCGCCATCAACCACCAAGGTGTGACCCACCACATAGTCACTGGCGTTGCTGGACAAATAAATCGCAGCCGCCGCCATGTCCTCGTCTTTGCCAATGCGCTGTGCAGGAATGGTTTGGGCGGTTTCCTCCCCATGGTCACGCGCTTCACGGTTCATGTCAGAGGCGAAGGCACCGGGTGCGATGGCGTTGACGCAAATACCGTCTTTGATCAGCGCCAAGGACATGCGTTTCGTCAGGTGGATCACGCCGGCTTTGCTCGCCGCGTAGGAATAGGTTTCCCAAGGGTTGACTGACAGGCCATCAATCGACGCGATGTTGATGACTTTGGCCATGTGTTGCTTGGCGGCCAGGCGCAACATGGGCGCAAAGGCTTGGGTCAAAAAGAACGGGGTTTTCATGTTGAGGTCTACCACCTTGTCCCAACCGGCTTCTGGAAATACATCGAAAGGCGCTCCCCAAGCAGCACCCGCGTTGTTGACCAAGATGTCCAGGTGTTTTTCTTTTTCACCCAAGCGCTTGACCAACTCGGCAATGCCTTCTTGGCTGGAGACATCCAGTGGCATGGAAACACAGGTGCCAAAGGCAGACAGTTCTTTGGCTGTTTCGTCACAAGCCGCCGCTTTGCGGGCAGTGATATAGACCCGGGCACCTTGGCACAACAAGCCTTTGGCGATCATGCGGCCAATGCCACGTGAGCCGCCAGTGACCAGTGCCACACGGCCTTTCAGTGAGAAGAGATCAGTGGTGTTCATGGTGGGGCTCCAGTGGTGAGATGAGGGGAAAAGACAAGCATATATCACCTGCCTCATGCCCAAGCAAACCCTTGTCACCAAGGTTGCGTCAAGGCTGGTGCATTGACGCGGTCTGGCCAATCTTGGGGGTGCGTTGTTCGGTCCAAACGTGGCGGATGGTTTGAGGGCGTGCGCTCAATTCACTTGCCCCAGCTGTCCTTCAACCCCGTCACCCGGTTAAACACCGGCTTGGCTCCCGCCACATGATCCACCCGGTCCGCCACAAAGTATCCAAAGCGCTCAAACTGGAATTTCTGGTCGGGCTGCGCCCCGGCCAGTGACGGCTCCACATACGCCGTCACCACTTTCAAACTGTCTGGGTTGAGCGACTGCAAGAAGTCTTTGCCGCCCGCGTCGGGGTGCGCCTCCTGAAACAGGCGGTCGTACAGGCGAACCTCGGCCTTCACGGCGTCGGCCACGGCCACCCAGGTAATGGCGGCTTTGGCTTTGACGCTATCGGCACCGGTCGTGCCGCTCTTGGTGCCGGGGATCACTTTGGCGTGTACTTCGGTCACATCGCCCGCCGCGTCGCGAGCGCAGCCGGTGCATTCGATCACGTAGCCGCCTTTGAGGCGCACCACGTTGCCGGGAAACAGCCGTTTGTAGCCCTTGGGCGGCACTTCTTCAAAGTCTTCGCGTTCGATCCACACGTCTTTGCCGATCTTGAACACACGGTCGGCGGGTGGGGTTTGGCCCTCAAGCAATGCGCTGTGGGGCAGGGCAGGTTGGGTGCAATCTTCTGTGAAGCCGTCACTGCCAAAGGCCTCGGCCCAGTTGGTCAGCACCAGTTTGACCGGGTCGAGCACGGCCATGCCGCGGTGGGCTTTGTTTTCCAGGTCTTCGCGCAGGCAGCCCTCAAGCGTGCTGTAGTCGATCCAGGAATCACTTTTTGTCACGCCAATGCGGTCGGCAAACAGGCGCAGGCTCTCAGGCGTGTAGCCCCGGCGGCGCAGGCCCACGATGGTTGGCATGCGCGGGTCGTCCCAGCCACTGACTTTGCCTTCGTTCACCAGCTGTGCCAGCTTGCGTTTGCTGGTGATGACGTAGGTCAGGTTCAGGCGGGCAAATTCGTATTGTTTGGGGCTGGGCGCGGCCAAGAGTTTGCATTCGCACAGCCGCTCCATCAGCCAATCGTAAAACGGGCGCTGGTCTTCAAACTCCAGCGTGCAAATGCTGTGGGTGATTTGCTCCAGCGCGTCTTCGATCGGGTGGGCAAAGGTGTACATCGGGTAGATGCACCATTTGTCGCCGGTGTGGTGGTGGGTCGCGCGGCGGATGCGGTAGATAGCCGGGTCGCGCAGGTTGATGTTCGGTGACGCCATGTCGATCTTGGCGCGCAGCACGGCGGCGCCGTCATCCAATTGGCCGTCACGCATCTCGCGAAAACGGGACAGGTTCTCAGAGGGGGATCGACTGCGAAATGGGCTATTCACGCCGGGCTTGCCAAAGTCGCCTCGGTTGTTGCGCATTTCCTCGGGCGTTTGCTCGTCCACATAGGCGTGACCGGCTTCAATCAAAGCTTCGGCGGCGCGGTACATGAAATCGAAGTAGTCGCTGGCTTGGTAGGGCGCGTCGTTGCCCGGTTGACGCCAGCTGAAACCCAGCCACTTCACCGCGTCGATGATGGCGTTGACGTATTCGGTGTCTTCTTTTTCGGGGTTGGTGTCGTCAAAGCGCAGGTGGCACACGCCGCCGTATTCCTTGGCCAGCCCGAAATTGATGCAAATGCTTTTGGCGTGACCCACGTGCAAATAGCCATTGGGCTCGGGCGGAAAGCGGGTGCGGATCTTGGCGGGGTCGGGCTGGCCCTTGGCGTGGTGCGCAGCGTCACCCGGGCTGCCTGCCCAGCGGCGGTTGGCGTAAGTGCCTTTGTCCAAATCGTTTTCGATGATCTGGCGCAGAAAGTTGCTGGGTTTGTGTTCGTCGGGTGTGGCAGGAGAGGCGGGTTTGGTCATGCGAAGATTTTAGGGGTGCACAAGTGCGCCGCTAAACCCATCCCAACCACGCATGCCAAATCAAGTCAAGATTGACCGGCGATTAGAATAAACCTCAATTAATCAAAAGGATACGCCGTGGATTTCATGTTGCTTTTGAAAGCCGCTGTCATGGGCATCGTGGAAGGTCTGACCGAGTTTTTGCCCATTTCGTCCACCGGTCACCTCATCCTCGCGGGCGCCTTGCTGGGCTTTGACGACGAGAAAGCCAAGGTCTTTGACATTGCCATTCAAACCGGTGCGATCCTCGCCGTCATCATTGTGTATTGGGAAAAAATCAAAAGCACGGTCATTGCACTGCCCACCCAATGGCTGGCCCGTCGATTTGTCCTCAATGTGCTGATTGCTTTTCTGCCTGCGGTGTTGTTGGGCCTGCTGTTTGGCAAGGCCATCAAAGCGCATTTATTCACGCCCACCGTGGTGGCCTCTACTTTCATCATCGGCGGCTTCATCATTTTGTGGGTGGAGGGCTGGGGCCGCAAGCCTTTGCACGATGGCCACCCGGACGACCATGCGCGCATCGTCAATGTCGAGAGCATGACGCCTTGGGACGCCTTGAAAGTGGGCTTGGTTCAATGCCTGGCCATGGTGCCTGGCACCAGCCGCAGTGGGGCGACCATCATTGGTGGCATGTTGCTTGGCCTCAGTCGCAAAGCCGCCACCGACTTCTCCTTTTACCTGGCCATTCCCACACTCATTGGCGCAGGCGCTTACAGCTTGTACAAAGAACGCGCTTTGCTCAGCATGGCCGATGTGCCCATGTTCGCGGTGGGTTTGGTGTTCTCATTCCTGAGCGCCTGGGCTTGTGTGCGCTGGCTACTGCGCTATATCGCCACCCACAGTTTTGTGGTGTTTGCCTACTACCGGATTGCTTTTGGTGTGGTGGTGTTGGCCACGTCATACAGTGGCCTGGTGGTTTGGCAGGCTGAGTGATTGACTGACCACTGGCCCGAGCATGTTCAAAATCGCCGCTTCCACCGCAGCGGCGGTGGCCAGGGGGCTTTCCATCGGCACCAAGTGCGTGCCGTCGATGATGGTGACGCGCCCCTTGGTGATGCGCTTGGTGAACTCCATGCCTGCCAATCTCATTTCTCGAGAATGCCGTGCAGCCACCAAGCTGACAGGGCATTTGAGCGGATGGCGTTTGATGAGGCTTTCCAAATGGTGAGGCACGGTGTTGTAGATGAGTGTTTCAATGTCGCGTGAAAAACTCAGCTCTCTGCGCAGTTGTCCATCCACGGCTACCTCGTGGGTACCGTGGGTGATGTAGTCCTCTAAGACCTGTGGCTGCCAGCGGGCAAAGTTTTTCTTGGACGCGAAATGCTGGCGTACCTCATCCAGTGACGCCCATTGGTGGCGACGTTTTTTGCTCACGGCCCCTGGGGAATATTTGGCGGTGAATGACAGCTTTTTCGATAAGTGCAACAAATTCGCTTGCCAACCCGCCACTGCAGGTGCGTCCACCATCACCACCGCATGGGCCAACTCAGGGTACTGCGCAGCCAGCATCAAGCTGAGCATCCCACCCAGCGAATGCCCCACCAACACCACGGGGCCTTGGTGAGCATCCACCAACGGTCTGGCAAAAGCTTGGACCTCTTCCACCAAATGCGGCCAGTTGCTGGTCACCGGGTAGGCAGGGTTGTGGCCGATTTTTTCCAAGGTATGCACCTGCAAACCACGGCGACGCCATTCGTTCAGCATGACGTTGTAGGTGCTGGCCGGAAAACTGTTGCCGTGGAAAAAAAGCACCAGCGGTGTGCCGCTGGGTGTTGGACGGGCAAGTGCTGGGGTCATGTGAGTTTCTTCAAAGCGTAAAGCGCATCCAGTGCTTCACGCGGGCTCAAGGTGTCGGGGTCGATTTGGTTCAAGGCCGTTTGCAAGGGGCTGGGACCACTGTCGATGCTGTCTGGCGGTGCGGCAAACAAATCCACCTGGGCGCGACTGGCTTGCGCGTCAGACTCCAGGGCTGACAGGGCATGTTTGGCGTGGTTGAGCACCGCGGTGGGCATGCCAGCCAAACGCGCGACTTGGATGCCATAGCTTTTGCTCGCTGGGCCAGCTTGAATCTCGTGCAAAAACACGACGTCCTTGCCGCTCTCGGCCGCGCTCACATGCACGTTCACCGCGGCGCGGTGGCTCGCTGCAAACTCAGTCAGTTCAAAGTAATGCGTGGCAAACAGGCTGAAGGCCTGGGTTTTGTCATGCAAGTAAGTGGCGATGCCACTGGCCAAGGCCAGGCCGTCAAAGGTCGAGGTGCCGCGCCCAATCTCGTCCATCAACACCAAGCTTTGCGGCGTGGCGTTGTTCAAGATATGCGCGCCCTCGGTCATCTCCAGCATGAAGGTGGACATGGCATTGGCGAGGTCGTCGGCCGCGCCAATGCGTGTGTGGATCGCATCGATCGGCCCGAGCCTGCAGGCATTGGCCGGCACATGGCTGCCCATGCTGGCCAAGAGCACGATCAGCGCCACCTGGCGCATGTAGGTGGACTTGCCGCCCATGTTGGGGCCGGTGATGATTTGCATGCGCTGTGAGGGGCCGAGCTGGGTGTCATTGGCGATGAAGCTGCCACCTGTCTGTGCCAAGCGCGACTCGACCACCGGGTGGCGGCCTTGCGTGATGCTGATGCCTGGGGTGTTCACCAACTCGGGCGCGCACCAGTTCAGCGTCAAAGCGCGTTCGCACAAGGTGGTCAACACATCCAAGGTGGACAAGCCCCAGGCCACTTGCCCCAGCGCAGGGACAAAGCTTTGCAAACTGTCCAGCAGTTGCTCGTAGAGCCACTTTTCACGCGCCAAGGCACGGTCTTGGGCCGACAAGGCTTTGTCCTCAAAGGCTTTGAGCTCTGGCGTGATGAAACGCTCGGCATTTTTCAGGGTTTGGCGGCGGCGGTAGTCATCCGGCACACGGTCCAGTTGGCCTTGCGTCACCTCGATGTAATAGCCATGCACCCGGTTGAACTGCACCTTGAGGTTGGCAATGCCGGTGCGTTCGCGTTCACGCAGTTCCAGGGCCAATAAAAATGCGTCTCCGTTGTTTTGGATGCCGCGCAACTCGTCGAGCTCGGCATCAAAGCCGTGGTTGATGACGTTGCCGTCGCGCACCATGGCGGCAGGCTCGGGCAGCAAGGCCGCTTGCAGCAAGGTGGCGCACTCGGGTGGTGCCACCAAGGACGCCGACAAGGTGTGAAGCCAAGGTGTTTGCAAAGCGGGTTTCAACAACGTGGGCAGGGCGCTGGCGCGTTGCAAGGCCAAGCCCAGGGCCACCAGTTCGCGCGGTCGCACTTGGCGCAATGCCATGCGTGCGCTGATGCGTTGCACATCGCCCAGGCCCTTGAGCGCCAAGCGCAGTTCACGCCAGACCCCCGCGCCATGCTCGCCTTGCAAAGCGGCAATCGCGTCCAACCGTTGTTGAGCCAAACTGCGTTCACGCGGTGGCTCCAACAGCCAACGCTTGAGCAGTCGGCTGCCCATGCCAGTCATGCAGGTGTCCATCAAGGAAAACAGCGTGGGGCTGTCTTCCCCGCGCAAGGTTTGCGTGAGCTCCAAATTGCGCCGCGTGGTGGCGGGCAGGTCAATGCGTTCTTCGTTGCGCTCCACCCGCAGCTTTTGCACATGGGTGAGGCTGCGCCCTTGGGTGTGTTCGGCATAGGCCAACAAGGCTGACGCAGCGGCGTGGGCTTGCCACAGGTCTTGCGCTTGCCAAGCGCCCAGGCTTGCCACCTGCAGTTGGGCGAGCAGTTTGCGTTGGCCCAAGCTGCTGTCAAAAGCCCAAGCAGGACGCTCGCTTTTGACGGGCGCAGCGGCCAAGAGCGCGCGCAGGTGTGTGGGTAAGTCGCTGCTGAAAATCACTTCGCTGGGTGCGATGCGGGCGATCCAACCGGGAAGCTCATCGGCGGCGCATTCGGCCAAGCGCAACTCGCCTTCGGTCACGCTCAGCCAGGCCAAACCACAGCCTTGGGCTTTGCCCGCGCGTTCACTGGCGTGCACCGCCAGCACATAGGCCTCGGATTTGTCATTCAGGAGTTCGGCGTCGGTGAGCGTGCCGGGCGTCACCACCCGAACCACCTTGCGCTCGACAGGCCCTTTGCCGCCGACCTCACCCACTTGTTCGCAGATGGCCACCGACTCGCCCAGCTTGATCAGCTTGGCCAGGTAGTTGTCGACCGAATGGAAGGGCACACCGGCCATGACCACGGGTTGACCCGCTGACTGACCGCGTTGCGTGAGCGTGATGTCCAGCAGCCGAGCGGCTTTTTCGGCGTCTTCAAAAAACAGCTCGTAAAAATCCCCCATGCGGTAGAACAACAAGGTGTGGGGGAAGTCCGCTTTGAGGCCCAGGTACTGGGCAATCATGGGGGTGTGTGGGGACAAGTCGGCCATGTGCACACCAGGCAAGGTTGTTATTCGCCGCTGGTCAAATCTTTGCGCAGCTGCCCAATCAGTTTGCTGGCTTGGGTCTTGTCTTCGACGCCTGCAAATTTGGAGTATTTGTTCAGCAGGCTGACCAGCTGTGCATAGATTTTGGGGTTGGCAGCCATGCACTCGCGCTGGTGCAAGTAGTCTGCATCGCCCGTGAAATTACCCACCAAGCCGCCTGCCTCGGTGATCAGCAGGCTGCCTGCAGCCATGTCCCAGGGCTGCAAACCGGTTTCAAAAAACCCGTCGCAAAAGCCAGCCGCCACGTACGCCAGATCGAGTGCCGCTGCACCAGGGCGGCGCAAGCCGGCGGTGCGTTGCATCACATCGGCCATGACTTGCAGGTAAGCCGCGTAATCGTCCTCTGGCCGGAAGGGAAAACCGGTGCTGATCAAGCACTCTTCCAAGCGTGTGCGTTTGCTCACGCGCAAGCGACGGTCGTTCAAGAATGCGCCACGGCCTCGGGTGGAGGTGAACAAATCGTTGCGGGTGGGGTCGTAAACCACGGCCTGCTCCAGCCGGCCTTTGTGCTGCAAAGCAATGCTGACGCAGTAAAAGGGAAAGCCATGGATGAAGTTGGTGGTGCCATCGAGCGGATCGATGATCCAAATGTTGTCTGCGTTCGGGTTGCCGCGTGTTTGGCCTGATTCTTCAGCCAAGATGCCGTGGTCGGGATAGGCAGTGAGCAAGGTGTCGATGATGGTGTTTTCGCTGGCATGGTCGACTTCGGTGACGAAGTCATTGGCCATTTTTTGCGATACCCGCACCGATTCCACGTCCAGGGCAGCTCGGTTGATGATCACCCCAGCCGCACGGGCAGCCTTGATGGCCACGTTGAGCATGGGGTGGATGGAAGAGGAGGAAGCGACGGTCATGGGCGGGGCGGTGCGCGGTGAGGCGCGCACCAAATGAGGCGAGGAGAATCCAAAAAACGCGCCTGGTAAGACGGGCAGCGACAATCGGCTATTTTAGACCCATGCACACCCGCTTCATCCTCCTTGACACCAGCCATGCCGGCAATGTGGGCGCCACAGCCCGCGCCATGCGGGTCATGGGCTTTGACGATTTGGTGTTGGTCTCGCCCCGCTGGGCGAACGTGCTCAGGCGCGAGGAAACCATCCAACGCGCCAGTGGTGCCCTGAATGTGCTGGAAAACGCCCGCATCGTGGCCACCTTGGACGAGGCCTTGGATGGCATCACCCACCTTTGCGCCACTGCCATGACCCCGCGTGATTTCGGACCACCCACGCGATCCCCGCGAGCGCATTTCGCTGCCTTGCCTGACCCCCATGGCGAAGGTGGCATCGCTTTTTTGTTTGGTTCAGAGCGGTTTGGCATGAAAAACGAAGACGTGTACCGCTGTCACGTTGCGCTGAGCATTCCGACCGACCCCAGCTTCGGTTCCCTGAACCTGGCCAGCGCGGTGCAAGTGGTGGCCTATGAATGGCGGCTGGCCTTGGGGGGCTATGCGGTGCAGTCCGCCACCCAAGCCCCCCAACAGGCCGATGCGGCACAGGTGGCGGGCATGTTGCAACACTGGGAGGATTCCCTGGTGGACATCGGCTTCTTGGACCCCGCTGCCCCCAAAAAACTCATGCCACGCTTGAACCAGCTGTTCAACCGCGCCGGTTTGAGCGAGGAGGAGGTGCATATCCTGCGGGGGATTGCCAAGGCCATGAGCCAGTCAGCCAAGGGAAAAAGTTAGACTCATCGCATGTTTTCAAGAATCCGCGCCGACGCGCAAACCATCCTCGACCGCGACCCGGCTGCCCGCGGTTGGCTGGAGGTGCTGACCTGCTACCCCGGCTTGCACGCCTTGTTTTTCCATCGCCTGGCCCACGCCTGCTGGGGCGCTGGCTTGTATTGGCTGGGGCGGTTTTTGTCGCACCTCTCGCGGCACCTGACCGGCATTGAAATTCACCCCGCCGCCAAGATCGGCACAGGTGTGTTCTTTGACCATGCCATGGGCGTGGTGGTGGGCGAGACGGCTGAAATTGGCGACGGCTGCACGATTTACCAAGGCGTCACCTTGGGTGGCACCTCACTCTACAAAGGCACCAAACGCCACCCCACCTTGGGCAAAGACGTGGTGGTGGGTGCTGGTGCGAAAGTCTTGGGCGGCTTCGCGGTGGGCGATGGTGCCAAGATTGGCAGCAATGCGGTGGTGACCAAGCCCGTGCCCCCAGGTGCAACCGCGGTGGGCAATCCGGCGCGCATCATCGAGGCTCAAGCCGATGCCAAGCGCGAAGAAGTGGCCTCCAAAATGGGTTTTTCAGCTTATGGCGTGACGCAAAACGACGACCCTTTGAGCCAGGCCATGCGTGGTTTGATCGATTACGCCGCAGAACAAGACAAGCAAATCGCTTTGCTTTGGCAGGCCCTGGAAAAGCTGGCGGCCCAATCCAGCCATGGCAAAGACTGCCTGCCTGAAGATGCGGCAAAAAATGCTCATTTAGAAATTGAAAAACTCAACAAACTGATCGATTGAGCAGGTTTTAGCAGTTCAAATAATGCTTTTCCCATTTCAACCTCGTTGATCAGTCACTGCATGTCGCCCTTCATCAAATTACATCCCCACCACTTGATGCTGGTTCGTGAAGGCGAAGAGGCGATCTACGGGGAGTTGTCTTTCAGCGTGGAGCAATACGGTTTGTTGGTGAACAACTTCTTGTTCAACCTGCAGTTAACGCCGCCCAACCAACACCATGCACATTGGCGCTTCATATGTGAAGAGCCGCGTCAGTTGAATGTGCCGCATTTCGTGCTGTTTTTGAAATCGATCGAGCACTATATTTTTTCAACCTTGAAGTTTTCACCGGATGAAGTGGTCTTGGGTCAATCAGCCGACAGGTCCAAGCCGAGCCAGCTTCACGCCCCGTTGACCGAGCCCTACCGCTTGTATTTCAAAGACATGTTCTTTGACATCAACGCCACGTCTTTGCAGCGCATCGAAGACCCATCAGGCAAGCGGGCGGATCGCTGATTTCGGGCGAAACGCTTTGCAAAAAGCGTCATGGGTTTGCATGTAAGGCCCGCCGATCAGGTCAACGCAGTACGGCACGGCTGCAAAAATCCCATCCACCAGAACCTGGCCTTCGGGGCTTTTCAAGCCGCCCAGGGTTTCGGTGATCGATTTGGGTTGACCGGGCAAATTGATGATCAGCGATTCGCCACGGATCACCGCCACTTGGCGAGACAAAATGGCCGTGGGCACAAATCGCAAGCTGATCTGGCGCATTTGCTCACCAAAGCCTGGCATCTCTTTGTCAGCCACCGCCAAGGTGGCCTCGGGCGTCACATCCCGCTTGGCCGGGCCAGTCCCGCCTGTGGTCAGCACCAAATGGCAACCGGCATCCACCAGTTCGATCAAGGTTTGGCTGATCAGCGCTGGCTCATCGGGGATGAGCCGGGGTTCCAGCAGCAGCGGGTTTTGCAAAGCTTGGCCCAGCCAGTCGCGCAGGGCGGGCAAGCCTTTGTCTTCGTATGTGCCGCTGGAGGCGCGGTCGCTGATGGAGACGATGCCGATGCGCACCGTGTCAAGCTGGAAGGTCGTCATGGCTGGTGGCTTGGGTGTTGTTGGCCGCGTTCAAGTGGTCGCGCACCAGTTTGAAAATGTCTCGGTAGGCCTTGCCTTGTCTGGGGAACTGGCCTTGTGAGACCGCGGTTTTGTCGGGTAAACCGTCTTTTCGGGCTTGGCGCACCAGGGCCCGCAACTGTTGGCTGTCGGTGTCCGGGTGGGCGTTGAGCCAGTCGGCCAAGGCGCTGTCGTCTTGCAACAGGCGGTCACGCCAATGCTCGGCCATGTGCAGCGCCAAGGTTTCTTCGGCACTGCCGTTGTGCTGCACATCGAGTGCATCGCGGATGGCCTGCACCTGTTCTTCGTCGAGTTTGCGCATGAGCTTGCCGACGTACTGCATTTGTCGACGCTTGCCCTCGAAGTTGGTGATTTTTTTCGCCTCTGCAATGGCTTCGTTCAAGGCCTCGGGCACCTGTGTTTGCGCCACCAGTTGCTGCATGGCGGGCATGCGCAACAACAACAAATCCTCGCCCAGTTTTTGCAGGGCATCGCTTTCGCGTTTGAGATCGGTTTTGCTGGCGGTGTCGCTGCCCTTGAGCTCGCGCTTGAGCTCGAGATCGAGATCGCTGCCTTCGGCAACGAAATGGCCTTTGACGTAATAGCCTTTGGTGGGTTTGCGGGACATGGCGTGTGGTTATAGGGGGAGAAGTATCATAGCCGTCGATATGAATCACACCCCACACCCCTCAAGAACACCCGCTACCCAAGCTTTGCCAGGTTTCAGCCACAGCCGAGCCCAATTTGAAGCGCTGGTTGACACCGCTTTGACCTGCGCCAAGCGGCTCGGGGCCACCAATGCCGCCGCCGAAGCCTCTGAGGGCACAGGTTTGAGCGTTTCTGTTCGCAAAGGCGAGCTGGAAAATGTTGAACGCAACCGCGACAAATCCTTGGGCGTGACGGTCTACCTGGGTAACCGCCGGGGCAACGCCAGCACCTCCGACTTTTCAGACGCTGCCATCGAGCGCACTGTGCAAGCCGCCTATGACATTGCACGCTTCACCGCCGAAGACCCGATGGCCGGCTTGCCAGACCCGGACCTGATCGCGCAGCAACATGCCGACCTGGATTTGTTCCACCCCTGGGCGATCCACAGCGAGCAAGCGGCTGAGTTGGCGCTGCGTTGCGAAGCCGCGGCCATGGGCACCGACAAGCGGATCACCAACAGCGAAGGCGCGGGCGTGTCAGCCCAGCAAAGCCATTTCTTCAGCGCCCACACCCACGGGTTTCGAGGCGGCTATGCCAGTTCACGCCACAGCATCTCGGTCGCCCCGATTGCGGGCAAAGGCGACGACATGCAGCGCGACCATTGGTACAGCTCGATGCGCCATCCCGATGAACTCGCAGCCCCCGAAGCCGTTGGGCGCTATGCCGCCGAACGTGCCTTAAGCCGCTTGCGCGCGCGCAAAATCCCCACCACCAGCTGCCCCGTGCTTTTCGAGTCGCCTTTGGCGGCGGGCTTGCTTGGGGGTTTGGTGCATGCCCTCAGTGGCGGTGCGCTCTACCGCAAAAGCAGTTTTTTGCTCGATTCGCTGGGCCAACAAGTCTTGCCCACGCACCTGCAAGTCCATGAAGACCCGTTCGTCCTGCGCGGCAAGGGCAGCTCGGTGTTCGACGAAGAGGGCGTGAAAACCCAGGCGCGTCAGGTCATCCGTGATGGTTTGGTTGAGGGCTATTTCCTCAGCAGCTATTCAGCCCGCAAGCTGGGCATGCAAACCACGGGCAACGCAGGCGGTTCGCACAACCTGGTGATGACGTCCAAACTCACCCAAACAAAGGACGACTTGGACGCGATGCTGAAAAAGCTCGGGACTGGGTTGTTCGTCATCGAGCTCATGGGTCAGGGCGTCAATTACGTCACTGGCGACTATTCCCGGGGTGCGAGCGGCTTTTGGGTAGAAAAGGGGCAGATTGCCTTCCCGGTGCAAGAAATCACCATCGCCGGCAACCTCAAAGACATGTTGATGGGCATCCAGGCCGTGGGTGCCGATGCCTACAACCATGGCGCCAAAACCGTGGGTTCGGTGCTGGTCAACCGAATGAAAGTCGCTGGCGCTTGATCACTGGGTCAGCACAACCATGGCGTTGTCTTGCCAGTGCGCCCAAACGGTTTGGCCTTCTTCGATCGCCTCTTGGTCGCGGTCTGCATTGGTGACCGATACCTTGATGGTTTGGCCATCCGGCAGGCGCAAGCTGTAGCTGGTGAAACTGCCAAAGTAAGACCAGTCTTTCAAGACACAGGCCACGGCGTTGTAAGGCCCTTCAGGCCTGTCTTTGCTCAGCAATACTTTTTCGGGACGCAGGGCAACTGACACCGGCATGCCCAGGCTGCCTGTGATGCCATGGCCCACATAGAAATCACACACGGGGCTGCTGACCACCACATGGTCAGGTTCGTAGACAGACACCTCGCCATCGAACAAATTCACATTGCCCACAAAGTCCGCCACAAAACGGCAGTTGGGGTTTTCATAGACATCATTGGGTGTGCCCACTTGCAACAAACTGCCTTCGCTCATCACGGCGATGCGGTCAGCCATGGTCATGGCCTCGTCTTGGTCGTGCGTGACCATGACGCAGGTCACCCCGACTTGTTTGATGATGTTGACCAACTCAACCTGGGTTTGCTCGCGCAGTTTTTTGTCCAGTGCGCCAAGCGGTTCGTCAAGCATCAGCAGTTGGGGACGTTTGGCCAGGCTGCGTGCCAAGGCCACGCGTTGTTGCTGGCCACCAGAGAGTTGGTGCGGACTGCGCTTGGCAAATTTTTGTAACTGCACCAGTTGAAGCATGTCTTCCACCCGCTGGTTGAGCTCGTCTTTGGCCACGCCATCGCGGCGCAGGCCAAACGCGATGTTGTCCCACACATTCATGTGCGGAAACAAGGCGTAAGACTGGAACATCATGTTCATGGGCCGCTCGTAGGGCGGCAAGTCGGTGACGTCCTGGCCATCGAGCAGCACCCGACCGGTGGTGGGGGTTTCGAAGCCGGCCAACATCCGCAGCAACGTCGATTTGCCGCAGCCTGAGGAACCCAGCAAAGCGAAAATTTCACCCCGGTAGATGCTCAGGCTGACGTTGTCTACAGCCAGCGTGAAGCCAAACCGCTTGGTGATGTTGTCTATTTGCAGGAATATCTTCGAGGTCGTCATTTGGCCCGAATGATAATTCAGCCTTGCAAGGCGGCTTTCACCGCTGCACTGACCAAACCCATGTCGGCTTTGCCAGCCAAGCGGGTTTTGACCGCGCCCATGACCTTGCCCATGTCGCCAGGGCCTTGCGCACCCACGTCAGCCACGATGGCGGCGACTGCGGCCTGAATTTCATCGGCGCTCAGGCGCGCAGGCAAATACACCTCGAGCACTGCGATTTCGGCGGTTTCAATGTCCGCCAGGTCTTGGCGCTGCGCGCTCACGTATGCGGCGACAGAGTCTTTGCGTTGCTTGATGAGTTTGTCGACGATGGCGATCACTGCCACGTCATCGAGCTCCACGCGCTCATCGACCTCTTTTTGTTTCATGGCCGCTTGCAGCAAGCGGATCGTGCCCAGACGCGCACTGTCTTTGGCGCGCATGGCGGATTTCATGTCTTCGGTGATCTGTTCTTTCAGTGCCATGGGGAACTCCTGGAGAGAAAAAAAAGGCCCGCGCGGACAAGCCGGGCGAGCCTGGTCAGGCCGGGGCCTGCGCCGGGATCAGTACAGTTTTTTGGGCAATTGCATGCTGCGAACGCGCTTGTAATGGCGTTTGACGGCAGCGGCTTTTTTGCGTTTGCGCTCAGCGGTTGGCTTTTCGTAGAACTCGCGGGCACGCAAGTCGGTGAGCAAGCCCAGTTTTTCAATGGTGCGCTTGAAGCGGCGCAGTGCCACGTCAAAGGGTTCGTTTTCTTTTACACGGATGGTGGTCATTGACAACAATTTTCAAAATGTGCACACCTTGGAAGAGAAGAAGATCGGACTTCAAAACCGTGGCGGCGGTGGTTCCCAACGGGTTGTGGCTGTCGGGAGGTGGCCGTAATCAAGCCTGCCATTATAGCGGCTTGAGCCGCTGTGCCAAGCCTTTGGCGCAGGCATGGGCGCTGGACCAGGCCCATTGGAAGTTGTAGCCCCCCAGCCAGCCGGTGATATCGACCACTTCCCCAATGAAATACAGGCCGGGCTGGCGCGATTCCATGGTTTGCTGGGACAGCTCTCGGGTGTCCACGCCGCCCGCTGTGACCTCGGCTTTGGCATAGCCCTCGGTGCCTGCCGGGGTCAGCGACCACTCACCCAAGGACCGTGCCAGGCTGTGGAGGGCTTTGTCGGGGGTGTCGGGCAGGCTGCGCTGCCAAGCGCTGTCGCGTGCCACCCAGGTGTCGGCCAAACGGGCGGGTAACCAAGCCGCCAGGGCATTGGCGACTTGCTTTTTGGAGTGCTGTTTGGCCTCGCGCAAGGCCGCATTCAGGTCGTGCCCTGGCGCCAGGTTGAGCTGAATCGGGGTTCCTGGCTGCCAGTAGCTCGATATTTGCAACACCGCCGGTCCTGACAGGCCTCGGTGCGTGAACAGCAGGTCTTCCTCAAACACAGGGCGCTGCTTGCCCATGCCGGTTGAAATCTCAACCGCTTGAGAAAGCCCCGCCATGGCTGCGAATGGCTGCCAATCAGCCGCGGCAAAGGTCAGCGGCACCAAGGCCGGGCGGGGTGTCACCACTTGCAAGCCAAATTGCGAGGCCAAGCGGTAGCCCAGGTCGGTCGCACCGATTTTTGGAATCGACAAGCCGCCAGTCGCCACCACCACGGCGCGGGCCTGCACTTCGCCTTGGCTGGTTTGGGCGGTGTAGCCGTGCGCCCGCGCATCGCTGAACAGCAGGCTTTGCAAGCTGCAAGGCTGCCAGCGAGTGACCGCGCCGCCCATGGCACCGGCCTCACACTCGCGCAGCAGCATGTCGATCAAGTCTTGAGCGCTGTGGTCACAAAACAGCTGGCCCTTGTGTTTTTCATGGAAAGCGATGCCGTGTTTGTCCATCAAACCGATGAAGTCGGCTGCGGTGTAGCGGGACAGGGCGCTGCGGGCGAAGGGTGGGTTCTCACCCAAAAAATGTTTGTGGGGTGCGCGTGGGTCGATGTCTTTGTTGGTGAAATTGCTGCGCCCGCCACCGGAGATGCGGATTTTTTCTGCGACCTTGGGGCTGTGGTCCAGCAGCAGGACCTGTAAGCCGTTTTGCGCGGCGACCCCGGCGCAAAACAAACCTGCCGCGCCCGCCCCGATGATCAGCACATCGGTTTGGGTCATGCCGTGTTCAAAAACGCTTCGATGTGTTGGGCCAACACAGCAGGTTGGTCGTGGTGCATCATGTGCCCGGCGTCCTCGATCGTCACCGTCTGCAGGTTTTTCACCAACCGGATGCGTTGGTGATATTCGTCCAAGGTAAAACGGCCTTTCCACCAGGTGTCCAAGCTGTTCTCGCTGGCTTCCACGTTCAACACGGGGGCGGTGATGCGCTGGTACATCGCCAACACTTCCTCAACATGGAACAAATTGGCGTTGGTCACTTTGTGAGCTGGGTGGCCCAAGATGGCCCATTCACCTTGCGCGTTCGGTCTGGCCCAGTGCTGGGCCAGCCATTGGGCTTTGTCGGTGGACAGGCGCGGGTTGGTTTTCATCAAGCGCTCGGCCACGGCCGCGGCACTGGGGTAATTGCGCAAGGCTTTTTCACCTTGGCGCAAGGCCTTCATCTCGTCCATCCACTGGGCGTAGCGGGCCGGTGCTTGTTCAGGCTTGGTCGCGGCCAAACCGAAGCCTTCCAAGTTGATCAGGCGGCGAATGCGCGTGGGCCGAATGCCAGCGTATTGCATCACCACATTGCCACCCATGCTGTGGCCCAAGAGGTCGATCTCGCCTTCGGGCTGGAAATGGTCAATCAGGGCATCCAGGTCGGCCAAGTAATCGGGGAACCAAAAATTGTCCACCTCACCGGGCTCGGTCAGCCCAAACCCGCGCCAGTCGGGCGCGATGATGTGGCGGTCTTGTGTCATGGCATCGATGACAAATTGGAACGAGGCGCTCACATCCATCCAGCCGTGCACCATGAACAGCGGTGACTGGCCGGGGCGGGGTGTGCCCCATTCACGCACATGGTAGGCGAGGTGTCGCAGGGGGACAAAGCTGCTGCGGGCAGCGCGTTGGACTTGGTACATTCCGCTGATCATAAGGACGTCTCGCATGAAACCCGGTCACCACCTGGACAACCACGCGGCCATGCTGGGTCAATTCCGCTGGTCTGTGCCACGCCATTTCAACATCGCGCAGGTGTGCGCCAAGCGTTGGGCCATGCACAGCGATGGCGGGCAGCGGGTCGCGGTCCTCCAACACCAGTTGGACGCAGCACCTGTGCCTCACACCTACGCCCAGTTACAAGCCTCGGCAGATGCCCTGAGCCACGCCTTGCACCATGTGGGCGTCAAGCCAGGCGATCGGGTCGCGGTGGTCTTGCCTCAACGCTTTGAAACCGCCGTGGCCTATGTGGCGCTGTGGCAAATGGGTGTGGTGGTCATGCCGCTGTCGCAGTTGTTTGGCCCCGAGGCTTTGGCCTACCGATTGCAAGATGCGCAAGCGGTGTTGGCCCTGGTGGATGCAGTGTCCGACGACGTGGTGCGGGCTATACAGGCCGAGTGCCCAGCATTGCGCCATGTTTTCAATGTGGAAGGGTGGTTGCACCCTGACCCTCTCAGCGCCGGTGCAGCCCAGGTCGATGGCTTGGACCATGCCCAAG
The DNA here is from genome assembly GCA_945890735.1 of Bordetella parapertussis. Lineage (GTDB taxonomy): Bacteria > Pseudomonadota > Gammaproteobacteria > Burkholderiales > Burkholderiaceae_C > Limnohabitans. The sequence goes on from CAMDCZ010000004.1 coordinate 69,404, forward strand.
CCTCGCCAGCCGTGCAACCCGCTTGGCCCATGGTCAACACTTGGGCGAACGACCCCGCCGTGTTGATCTACACCAGTGGCACCACCGGGCCACCCAAGGGTGCGGTGATTCCACACCGGGCCTTGATAGGCAACCTGACAGGCTTTGTTGCCAGCCAAAACTGGTTTGGCTTTGCACCCCATGGACAAGCGCCTGTGGGTGAGCATGATTTGCCCTTGGGCAGCCACGCCGTGATGTGGTCTCCCGCCGACTGGACCTGGACCGGTGGCCTGATGGATGCCTTGCTGCCCAGCCTGTATTTCGGTCGACCCATCGTTGCTTGGTCGGGTCGTTTTTCGGCCGAGTTGGCCTTTGGTTTGATGCAGCAACACCGGGTGACCCACACGTTTTTGTTTCCCACCGCTTTGAAAGCCATGATGAAGGCCTACCCCCATCCGGCTTTGCAGTTTCAACTGGACTTGCAAGCCATCATGAGCGCCGGTGAGGCCGTGGGCGATGCGGTATTCAACTACTGCCAACAAGAGCTGGGTGTGACCGTGAACGAGATGTTTGGCCAAACCGAGGTGAATTACATCGTCGGCAACTGCGCCATGAATGGCGAGACCTCAGCGGGTGTGGGATGGCCTGCGCGACCCGGCAGCATGGGCCGCGCCTACCCTGGGCACCGCGTGGCGGTGATTGACGACGATGGCCACGAATGCGCCGTGGGCGTGCCGGGCGATGTGGCTTTGCACCGCTTCGATCTGCACGGCGACCCCGACCCGATTTTTTTCTTGGGCTACTGGCGTCAGCCCGAGGCCACGGCCGCCAAGTACAGCGGTGACTGGTGCCGCACCGGTGACCTGGCCACGCGCGACGCCGACGGCTACCTCTGGTACCAAGGCCGCGCAGACGATGTGTTCAAGTCGGCGGGCTACCGCATTGGTCCCAGCGAAATTGAAAACTGCTTGGTAAAGCACCCCGCTGTGGCCAACGCCGCCGTGGTGCCCAAGCCGGATGCCGAGCGTGGCAACTTGGTGAAAGCCTATGTGGTGTTGGCGGCGGGCTTTGTCGCTTCAGATGATCTGGTGCAAGAACTTCAACAACATGTGCGCGGTTTGCTGGCACCATATGAATACCCCAAAGAAATGGAATTCATCGAGGCCTTGCCGATGACGACCACGGGCAAGGTGCAAAGGCGAGTGCTGCGCTTGCAAGAGGCCCAACGCGCACAAACCGTCAAACCCTGAGCGCCGGCCAGCCCACCCCCTTCGCCTTAAACTCCGCCCCATGACCACACTCAACCTCACCCCCGTTCGCTTGGGCCTAAGCGATTTGCACGTCACCCCGATCTGCTTGGGCACCATGACTTTCGGCCAGCAAGTCGACGAAGCCACCAGCCACGCCATCATGGACCACAGCATTGAGCGGGGCGTGAACTTCTTTGACACTGCCGAGATGTACGCCGTGCCGCCCA
>CAMDCZ010000005.1 GCA_945890735.1 Bordetella parapertussis
GAGGCCATGTAAGCCATGTCCCCATGAAAACCTTTGTCTAACCATGCCAGCAGCCCGGGCTCTGCGCCAGTCAGGTCGACCGGGGCTACGCCAATTTGGGAGAATCCCAATTGCTGACCCCAGGTTTGCAGGGACGCGAGCAACTGCTGCGGTTGAATGGACACGATAGCCTTTGGAATGAAATGCCGATTGTAAAAACACTGCACTGGCCAGATGAACAAGCTTGCGAAGCATTTGCGCAAGCCATGGTTCAGCAAACAGCATGGGGCCAAGCCACGGTGTATTTGCAAGGCGATTTGGGTGCCGGCAAAACCACCTTGGTGCGCCACTTGTTGCGCGCCATGGGTGTCACAGGCCGTATCAAAAGCCCAACGTATGCGGTGGTCGAACCTTACGAATTGACGGTGGGCCAGGCCAGCCAAGCCATTTGGCATTTTGATTTCTACCGGTTTAGCGACCCGCGCGAATGGGAGGATGCTGGCTTTCGCGAGCTGTTTGCCAGCCCCGGATTGAAACTGTGCGAGTGGCCAGACAAAGCCGCAGGGAGTTTGCCCATCCCCGACTTGGTGGTTCATTTGCAGGTCAACCCCGACACCAGCAGAACGGTGCAACTGGCGGCGAACAGCCCTTTGGGTGAAGGGCTGATGCCATGACGCCCTCGTTCCTGTCTCGCCGGCAATGGCTCAAGGGCAGCAGTTTGGTTTTGATGCTCGGACACGCGCAGTTGGCGCGGGGCGCCGGGATCGTGGCTGTTCGGGTTTGGCCTGCCACAGATTACACCCGGGTCACGATCGAATCCGATACCGCTTTGCGCACGCACCAAACCTTTATCGAGCAGCCACCGCGCTTGGCCGTGGACATTGAAGGTATCGAGTTGAATGCCGCGTTGCGCGAATTGGTGGGCAAGGTGCGCAGTGATGACCCGTTCATCTCGGGTGTGCGTGTGGGCCAGTTCAATGCAAGCACTGTTCGCTTGGTGCTCGATTTGCGCCAAGCCGTCAAGCCGCAGGTTTTCACCTTGGCGCCTGTGTTGTCAGGTCAATCAACATTTCAGCATCGCTTGGTCTTGGACTTGTACCCCCTGACTGAAGCGGACCCCCTGGCAGCCTTGATTGCTGAGCGTTTGAAAACTGACACCAGCCAGGACCCGCTGGGGGATTTGATCGCGGGACACAGCCCTTCGCCAACCGCCACACCCCCAACAACTGTGTCACCCAAATCGGTGGACCTGCCCAGCAAACCTGTCCCGACGGCCAAGCCTTCGGTGGACCGCATGGTGGTGGTGGCCCTGGACCCTGGTCATGGGGGGGAAGACCCAGGTGCGATCGGCCCCAATGGCACACGCGAAAAAGATGTGGTGCTGCAAATCGCACATCGTCTCAAAGAGCGAATCAACAACACGGTCTTGACAACCAAGCATGGTCAGTTGCCCATGCGCGCCTACCTGACCCGCGATGCTGATTTCTTTTTGCCGTTGCACATTCGGGTGCAAAAGGCACAAAAGGTGCAAGCTGACCTGTTCATCAGCCTGCATGCAGATGCATTCATGAACCCACAAGCCAGGGGCGCGAGCGTGTTTGCATTGAGTCAAGGGGCGGCCTCCAGCGCAGCTGCACGATGGATGGCGACCAAAGAAAATGCGGCTGATGCGATCGGTGGCTTGAACATCAAAGTGCAAGACCAGCATGTCCAACGCGCCCTGCTGGACATGAGCACCACCGCCCAAATCAACGACAGCCTCAAGCTGGGCATTGAATTGCTCGGCCAAATACGGCAAGTTGGCAAATTGCATAAACCCCAGGTTGAGCAAGCAGGGTTTGCCGTGCTGAAGGCACCAGACATTCCCAGTCTGTTGGTTGAGACCGCATTCATCAGCAATCCCCAAGAGGAGCAACTGCTGATCAGCGAAAACTACCAAGTCAAATTGACCAACGCGTTGATGCGTGGGATAGAAAATTATTTCTTGCGCAACCCGCCCTTGGCACGCAAAAGATCAACTTGATGGGCGTGCCCGCCATGCCCCCCACAGCGCCAGCAAGCCGGGAACCAGGATCAACGCCCAAATCACTTTTTCCAAGTTGGCCTTGACCCATTCGATGTGGCCAAACAAATACCCGGCTACGCCAATTCCCACGACCCAAATCACGGCACCCACCACATTGAAGAAGGTGAACCGTTGCCTGTCCATGTTGGCGACACCGGCCACAAAGGGGGCGAATGTGCGAACAAAGGGCATGAAGCGAGCAAGCACAATGGTGACCCCACCAAAGCGCACATAAAAGGCATGGGCTTGGTCATAGGCATGGCGATTGAAAAAGCGCGATTGGCTTTGCAACAAACGCGTGCCAAAGTGGCGGCCGATCAGGTAGTTGCATTGGTCACCCAAAATCGCTGCGATCAACAACAGGCCCAGTACCAATGGGAGATTGAGCAAGCCTGCACCAGCCATGGCGCCCACCACGAACAACAAGGAATCGCCTGGCAAAAAAGGCATGACAACCACCCCTGTTTCGACAAAGATCACCAAAAACAAAAGGGCATAAACCCATACGCCATAGGTTTGAATGAACATCTCCAAGTACTGGTCGATGTGGAGGATGAAATCCATGAGCAAGTTGATGATGTCCATGCGCGCATTATCAGGGCTGCAGGCAGCAAGTTTGTGACCGGGGCGCCCTCGTCTGCTCCTCTAGAATCCCCCTGGTGAATCCACCCTTGTCCCCGCGACGCCCCATACGCGAACTCCCTGATGAACTGATCAGCCAAATTGCCGCCGGTGAAGTGGTTGAACGCCCTGCTTCCGTGGTGCGTGAATTGGTCGACAACGCATTGGATGCAGGCGCCAGTCAAGTGACCGTGCGCTTGGTTGAAGGCGGCGTGCGGATGGTCAGCGTAGAAGACGACGGCATCGGCTTGGAAGCTGCCGACATGCCACTGGCCCTGCGCAGACACGCCACCAGCAAGATCGGCAGTTTGCTGGACCTTGAATCGGTGGCCACCATGGGCTTTCGTGGCGAAGCCTTGGCGGCGATTGCCGCGGTGAGCGAACTCAGCTTGCTGTCGCGAACACCAAACCAAGCGCATGCCTTGCACCTCGATGCGCGCAGTGGCGAACTTCGCCCGGTGGCACGCCATGTCGGCACCACGGTAGAGGTCAAGGAGCTGTTTTTCAGCACCCCCGCCAGGCGAAAATTTTTGAAATCCACCGCCACCGAGTTGGCTCACTGCGTGGAGTCTCTGCGTCGCCATGCCCTGGCGCGTCCCGATGTGGGTTTCGCACTTTGGCACGACGGCAAACCCGTTAGCCAATGGCGTCCCCATGGCCACGCGGATGCGGTCGACCTGCGCATAGGCGACGTGTTGGGCGAATCTTTTGTTCAACAGGCTTTGACCATCGATCACCAACATGGCAGCTTGCGTGTCCGCGGACTTGCAGGTATGCCAGATGCAGCCAGAGCCCGCGCAGACCATCAATTTGCCTACGTGAATGGCCGCTATGTGCGCGACCGGGTGCTGAGCCATGCGGTGCGAAGTGCTTACGAAGATGTGCTTCACGGGCAGCGCCAGCCGGTTTATGTGCTTTACATCGACATCGATCCAAGCCGGGTGGATGTGAATGTGCATCCCACCAAAATGGAAGTGCGCTTTCGCGACAGCCGGGAAGTACACCAAGCTGTGCAACACGCCCTGACCAAGGCCTTGTCAGTGTCCAGGGCAGGACAGCCCTTGCAGGCTGAACGCAGCCAGGCCATCGCTGCGCTTGCGCAGTTTGGCAACATGGGCTCGCAAGCCGGCCTGGCATGGACCACCCCGCCCGACGGCCACCAGGTACAAGACCTGGGTCAACGCTGGCCAGCCACAGCGGCACCATCCCACGAGTCGGCACCGGCGGAGCAAGTCTCAGCAACCTTCACCCCTTTGCCAGCCGGCGAGTGGCCCCTGGGCAAAGCCTTGGCGCAATTGCAAGGCGTTTACATCTTGGCCGAAAACCGCCAAGGTTTGGTGGTGGTCGACATGCATGCGGCCCATGAACGCATTGTTTATGAGCGTCTGAAATCCCAATGGGCTCAACACAGCTTGCAAAGTCAAGCGCTGTTGATACCTGCTTCCTTGGCGGCGACCCCTCTGGAAATGGCAAGCGCCAACAACCATGCCGATACCCTGCGCAGCCTGGGTCTGGAGTTGGAATGCCTGTCTGCACAGTCCCTGGTGGTGCGCAGTGTCCCAGCGGCCCTAGCGCAAGCAGATCCGGTTGCACTGGCGCGCAGCGTTTTGTCCGAGCTGGCCCAGCACGATGCCGATCTGGTGCTGCAGCGCGCGCTTGACGATGTCTTGGCCGCCATGGCTTGCCATGCTGCGGTACGTGCTAACCGGCAACTGAGCTTGGAAGAAATGAATGCTTTGCTGCGGCAAATGGAAGTCACTGAACGTGCAGACCAATGCAACCATGGTCGTCCTACCTGGCGGCAACTGGGCATGGGCGATTTGGACAAACTTTTTTTAAGGGGTCGCTGATGCCCACCTACGTGGTCATCGCCCTGCTTTCCTTGGCCATTGGTTTGCAGCCCGTGTCTACCGATTTGTACTTGCCAGGCTTGCCAGGGCTGGCCAAGGACCTGAGCGCCAGTGTCAGCCAAGTTCAATACACCCTCACAGGTTTGTTGCTGGCCTTTGGGGTTTCTCAGCTGCTGTGGGGGCCGTTTTCAGACAAGGTGGGCAGACGCCCAATCATGTTGTTTGGCCTGGCTGCCTACAGTGTGGCGGCGATTGCATGTGTGCTGAGTACGTCCATCGACACGTTGGTTGTGTGGCGGGTGGTGCAAGGCGCTGCGATGGGTGCGGTGATCACCAGCGCGCGGGCCGTGGTGCGTGATCTTTACCAGCCGCTGGAAGGGGCGCGGGTCATGTCCAAAGCCATGACAGGATTGGGGGTGCTGGCATGCACCAGCCCACCCTTGGGTGGATTTTTAAGCCAGCACTGGGGCTGGCAAGTGGCGTTGGCATCGGTTGCTTTGTATGCAGTCTTCACACTCGGGGTGGTGGCCTGGCGGTTTGAAGAAAGCATTGGCGCACGCAATCCTGACGCTTTGCATCTGCCCACGATGCTGCGGATTTGGTCAGAGGTCTTGCGCCACCCCACGTTCCGCGCCTTTGCGCTGCTGTCTTTGGCTGCTTATGGCGCCTTGTTCACCTATTTGGCCACTTCCGCCTTTGTTTTCATCGAGGTGCTGCACCTCACAGGCCTTCAATTGGGCTGGGTGTTGTCGTCGATGTCCGTGGTCTACATCACTGGAACCATTGTTTGTCGCTTTTTGTTGCGCCGCATTGGCATGCGTCAAACGATTGCATGGGCCGGCGCGTCCAGCGCGCTCAGTGGCAGCGCGTTGTGCCTGCTGGTCTACACCGATTCAGCCACTGCCACGGGCTTGGTGCTGGCCATGTACCCCATGATTTTGGCCCACGGCATCCACCAACCCATTGGCCAAAGCGGTGCGGTGGGCCCCTTTCCTATGTCTGCCGGCGCAGCCTCTGCGCTCAATGGATTTTTGATGATGTTGGCGGCTTTTGTGACCGGCGCTTGGCTGGGAGAAAGCATCGATGGCACATTGTTTCCGCTGGCACACGGGGTGGCTTTTTGGGCCACGATTTTGGCCCTGACGGCCTGGACCTTGGTGCAATGGCATGGCGAACCGCTCCACACCGAATGAGCTGATGCCTGACTGGGCGGGTCTGGCGATTGCCGGCCCCACAGCCACAGGCAAAACCGCGCTGGCCCTGCGGTTGGCCCAGCGCATCCCTCTTGAAATCATCAGTGTGGACTCGGCACTGGTCTACCAAGGCATGGACATTGGCACCGCCAAACCTTCAGCCGATGAATTGGCCAGTGTGCCGCACCATTTGATCGGTATCCGTGACCCCTTGCAGGCTTACAGTGCAGCTGAATTTGCCCGTGACGCCCAAGGCTTGATCGACGACATACGGGCCCGCGGCAAATTGCCTGTGCTGGTCGGTGGCACCATGTTGTATTTCAAAGCACTGATGGAAGGCTTAGATGATTTACCTTTGGCAGACCCCGAGTTGCGAAGTGACATCGAAGCCAAAGCCATGGCCTTGGGTTGGCCGGCATTGCACACCGAACTCGCCCTGGTGGACCCCAAGACCGCTGCCCGCCTGCCCCCCAACGATGCGCAGCGCATTTCCCGCGCCTTGGAAGTGTGGCAACTGACCGGACAGCCTTTGTCGTCTTTTTTTGGCGCCAGCCGGGTGGCCGGGCCGCGCATCGCCATGCTGTCTTTGGAGCCGCAAGATCGGTCTTGGTTGCACCAACGCATTGCCCAACGTTTTGACGACATGCTCCAGCAGGGTTTGGTCGATGAGGTCAAGCGCTTGCGACAAAGGGGTGATTTGCACCCGGATTTGCCGTCCATGCGCTGCGTGGGCTACCGGCAAGTGTGGGAGGCATTGGACCGGGCGGGTGCTCACCCTTTGTCTGGCAAAGACCTGTCGGCGTTGCGAGACAAAGGCATCGCAGCCAGCCGGCAATTGGCCAAGCGGCAGTTGACCTGGCTGCGCAGCATGCCGCAAAGGCAGTTGGTGTCCTGTGACCAAGACGATGTCTGGACCAGCACCCTTGCCATCGTGCGGCAACTCATCCCATCCGCCAACTGAGGCCATGCAAGCCAACCCTACCCGCCCTGCAGATCCCCCCCTGCAGATCATCTACCAAGATGCTGGCTTGCTGGTGGTCAACAAGCCCAGCGGATTGCTCAGTGTGCCGGGCAAAGGACCGGCCAAACAAGACTGCCTGTGGTCCAGGCTCTTCAAAACGCACCCGAGCGCATTGGTGGTGCACAGGTTGGATCAGGCCACCTCAGGCTTGATGGTTTTCGCCTTGAACCCAGACATGCAGCGAAAACTCAGCATGGCATTTGAGGCGCGGCAAGTCCACAAACAGTATCTGGCTTGGGTGAAAGGCCGCGTCGAGGTCAGTGACGCTTGGCGAACCATCAACCTACCCATCTTGCTGGATTGGCCCAACCGCCCCCTGCACATCATTGACCCCTTGGGCAAACCCAGCGTCACCCTGTGGCGGTGCATCCAACACCATCCCCATTTGCCTGGCTCTTTGCTGTTGTTGCAGCCTCAAACCGGCAGATCGCACCAATTGCGGGTTCATCTCAAAGCCATAGGCCATCCCATCTGGGGTGATGCGCTGTACGCCCCGCCGGCGGTCTTGGCACGCTCGGCCAGGCTGATGCTGCATGCCACGGAACTCGGGCTGCTGAACCCCCAGATGAACATCAGCCAACGTTGGACCTGCGAACCTGAATGGCCAGACCCCAGCCATGAAATGCATGCAAGTCCTTGAAAATCATTGGGTTTTTCAGCGAAACAGGTACCCACTCGGTATTAGGCAGCCAGCTCTAATTTGCTGCATCGCAGCATAAATCGCTTGAATTCATCAGGGGAAACCCTATACTTCATGCCATGCTGCGCCGCAACATCCCTCCAGCGCAGTTGCCCATGTCCAGCAACCAACCTCAAGGAAATAACCATGATGACCGCAGAACAAATGATCGCCGCTCAAAAAGCCAATATCGAAACCCTTTTCAACATGTCTGAAAAAGCCTTCTTTGGCGTTGAAAAAATGGTTGAACTCAACATGGCTGCTGCCAAAGCCGCCATGCATGACAACCTCAAGCACACCCAAGCCATGTTGAACGTGAAAGACGTTCAAGAACTGATGGCCCTGCAAGCTGGTTACGCGCAACCCATGGCTGAAAAGGCCACTTCATTCACACGCCACCTGTATGACATCGCCTCATCGACAGGCAGCGACTTCACCAAAGCGGTTGAAGACAAAGCCGCTGAAGCCCAAAAAGCCGTTGCTGGCTTGGTCGAGGCTGCTGGCAAAAACGCACCCGCTGGTTCTGAAGCAGCAGTGGCCATGATCAAAAGCGCTGTGGCTGCCAGCCAAAGCGCATTTGAAAGCGTCCAAAAAGCAGTGAAACAAGCCACCGAGGCAGCCGAAGCCAACATGCAAGCCGTGGCCAGCTCGACCGCACCAACAGCCAAGTCAGCCGCTCGCAAGCGTTAAACCACCCCAGTGGTTGTGAGGAAAGCCCGCTGCACGCGGGCTTTTTTCATCGCCCCAAAGCAGCCTTGACTTGTGGCAAGGCCAGCTTCATGGCTGCACGGCCTGCTTCGATGCTTTTCTTGCGTGCAGAAAACTCGGTGCTGCCCACGTTGGGTAAGTCTGGTCGAACCACCACATCGGCTTGCACCAACTCCCATTGACTGATGCTCTTGCCCATGATGCTGAAGGTTTGCAACAGCACCCTCAACATGTCACTGGTTTTGGCATCCTCAGGCCGACTGGAAATGTCCACGGCAATGATGAACTGGGCACCCATTTGTTTGACATAGCGCACTGGCACAGGCGAGACCAAGCCGCCATCCACGAAGTCTTTGTTGCCAATCCGCACGGGCTCGAACACCGAAGGCACCGCACTGGAAGCCCTGACCGCCGTGGCCACATCACCGCGCCTGAACAAAATGCCCTCACCCGATTGCAAATCGGTGGCCACGATACCCAAGGGGATTTTCATGTCCTCGATTTTCAGTCCATTGAGCTGGGTATTGATGTATTTCACCAGGGCTTCGCCCCTCAATACACCCCGTCCAACGAATGGCAAAGTCCAATCCGTCAACTGTGACTCGTCCATCGCATCTGCCAACCAAGACAATTGCGCGCCGCTTTTGCCACTGGCGTAAAAGGCAGCCACCAAACTCCCCGCAGATGTGCCGGTGACAAAGTCTGGTGTGATGCCCTCCTCCTCCAGCACTTGCAGCACGCCGATGTGGGCAAAGCCACGGGCTGCACCACCGCCCAAAGCCAAACCAAGCTTGGGTATTTTCTTGGGTTCATTCACTTGCACATTTGGCAAGGCTTGGGGTGCAGGGCTGGGCGGTGTGGCACAAGCGGTCAGCAGCAACAGGCAGACAACCAGGGTATGGCGATGAAAAGTGTTCATGGAATAGGTCGATGCAGTGGTGTGCACATTCTCTCAGGCCGAGACTGCCATAATCTTTCGGCTGAAGCCCATCCAACAGGCTCCACCTCACTCACCCAGAAGAAAGGCAACCATGCAAATTAAAAACAATGTATTTATCGTCACCGGCGGCGCATCCGGCCTGGGTGAAGGAACCGCCCGACTGCTAGCCCAGCACGGCGCAAAGGTGGTCATTGCCGACATGCAGGATGAAAAGGGACAAGCGATCGCGGCTGAAATCGGCGGCGCTTTTGTGCATTGCGACGTGAGCAACGAAGAACACGCCAGCGCGGTGGTGGCCAAGGCGCAAAGCCTGGGCAAGTTGTCTGGCTTGGTGAACTGCGCAGGCATTGCCACCGCAGAGCGCACGGTGGGCAAAACGGGCCCCCATTTATTGGCCGGCTTCCAGCGCACCATCAACATCAACCTGGTCGGCAGTTTCAACATGATCCGCTTGGCAGCACAGGCCATGAGCACCAACACCCCTGAAGATACAGGTGAGCGTGGCGTGCTGATTTCCACCGCTTCAGTGGCTGCCTACGATGGACAAATTGGACAAGCCGCCTACGCTGCTTCCAAGGGAGGCATCGTGGGCATGACCCTGCCGATTGCACGTGACCTGTCCAAACTCGGCATCCGAAACATGACCATTGCGCCAGGCATCTTCGGCACGCCGATGATGTTCTCCATGCCAAAGGACGTGCAAGAAGCTTTGGCTGCTGGCGTGCCTTTCCCTTCTCGCTTGGGCACCCCCAACGATTACGCCAAGTTGGTGATGCATATCCTCGACAACGACATGCTCAATGGCGAAGTGATTCGCCTTGACGGTGCTATTCGCCTTCCCCCCAAATAAGCAAGGTTCTCACATGACACACACTTCCTCGATCACCTCCTGCGCGACGCCATCTGCTTGGCGTCAAAACGGCTTGTCTGTGCTGATGACTGCTGTCTTATTGGCCAGCGCGGCAACCGCCTTGGCCAAAGACAAAGCAACTGCCCCGACGCAACCCGAAGTCGCCACGGGTTTCAAGGCCAAGCCCGGCTGGAACCTGAAAAACCGCGGCGTGTCTGCCGCCAATCCCTTGGCTGCGGATGCGGGTTACCAAATCCTCAAAGCCGGCGGCTCTGCTGTGGATGCTGCCATTGCCGTGCAACTGGTGTTGACCTTGGTTGAGCCACAGTCCAGCGGCATCGGTGGCGGGGCATTTTTGCTCCACCACGATGGCCAGAAAACACAGGTGTTTGATGGCCGCGAAACCGCCCCCCACCTGGCCCATGATGAACTCTTCATGTTCAACAATGGTCAGTTGATGTCGGTTGAAGAAGCCGCCGTGGGTGGCCGCGCGGTGGGTGTGCCTGGTGTGATGCGCATGCTTGAAGATGCACACCGTCAACATGGCAAATTGGCATGGGCCAAACTGTTTCAACCCGCGATCAATTTGGCCGAACGGGGCTTCAAAATCAGCCCCCGGCTGCATGCCTTGTTGATGGCTGACAGACCCTTGCGCAAAGACCTGCAAGCTGCCCCCTATTTCTACAAACCCAATGGCCAACCACTGCCTGTGGGTCATGTGTTGAAAAATCCTGGCTTGGCCCAGGTCCTCAAACTCTTGGCCAAAGACGGCGCAGATGCTTTTTACCAGGGCCCGCTGGCGCAGCTGGTTGTCAACAAAGTGTCTCAACACCCCAACAACCCCGGTTTGTTGACCATGCACGACATGGCCCGCTACCGCAGCACGGTGCGTGAACCCTTGTGCTTCAGCCATGCTGGGTCACAAGGCAAAGCCGTCAAGGTGTGTGGCGCACCGCCACCCAGCTCAGGCTTGCTTGCCATGGGACAAGTCATGGGCATCTTGGCGGCCAGTTCAGCCGCCCAAGCCCAGCCAACACCCTGGGCCGAGCGCAACACCGTGCTGCCAGATGCGGCCTGGTTGCACAACTACAACGAAGCAGCACGCTTGGCATTTGCAGACCGCGCGGTCTATGTGGCTGACCCTGACTTTGTCAAAGCGCCCGGTGGTCAGTGGGGCAACATGCTCGCTCCAGGCTATTTGAAACAACGCGCCTCGCTGATCGGTGAGATGCGCATGACCGAAGCAACAGCAGGCCAACCCGCATCCGCCAAAACCAGCTTTGCGCCGATGCCCGATCAGCCAGAGCAAGGCACCAGCCACATCAGCATCGTGGATGGTTTGGGCAACAGCGTCTCCATGACCACCAGCATTGAAACCAGTTTTGGTTCGCGCGTCATGGTCAGCATGGGCGCACGTGGCGGCTTTTTGCTCAACAGCCAGTTGACCGACTTCAGCTTTGTGCCCTTGGATGCCCAAGGTCAAGCGATTGCCAATCGGGTTCAAGCCAACAAACGCCCTCGGTCCTCCATGAACCCGGTCTTGGTGTTTGAACAAACTGACAATGGCGAAGCAGGTCCGGTGTTGGCGAGCATGGGCAGTCCAGGCGGCAACATGATCATCCATTTCACGGCACAAAGCCTGTGGGCCATGCTCCATTGGAATCAGACCGCACAGCAAGCTTTCAACATGCCTCACTCAGGTGTGGCCAACCCCAATGGCATCTTGCTGCTTGAAAAAGGCACCTTCCCCCAAACCACCATCAACACCTTGAACAGCAAAAACCACGTGCTGCTTGAAGTGGACATGCCCAGTGGTTTGCAAGGTATGCAGCGTCAAGGAAAACAATGGCTCGGTGCTGCCGATCCTCGCCGTGAAGGTCATGTGAGCGGCGACTGATCGCATGGCGATTCCGCAAGCCTTTATCCAAGAACTGCTGGCCCGCACCGATGTGGTTGAGGTGGTGGGCCGGTATGTTCAGCTGAAAAAGGGCGGCGCCAATTACATGGGGCTTTGCCCCTTCCACGGGGAGAAATCCCCGTCTTTCACGGTGAGCCCCAGCAAGCAGTTTTTCCACTGCTTTGGCTGCGGCAAAAATGGCAACGCCATCGGTTTTCTGATGGAACATGCAGGCATGAATTTCGTCGAGGCGGTGAAAGACCTGGCGCAAGCCTATGGCTTGCAAGTGCCCGAAGATGATGCGGATCCCCTGGAGCGTCAACGAGCTCAGCAGCAGCGTCAACGCCAAGCCACCTTGAACGATGTGTTGGAAAAAGCCGGTGAGTCATTTCGCAAACACCTGAAATCCGCGCCGCAGGCCGTGGCCTATCTCAAAGGAAGAGGCTTGTCTGGCGAAATCGCCAAGCAATTTGGCCTGGGGTATGCACCAGATGGTTGGCGCAACCTGGCCAGTGTTTTTGCAGATTACCAAGACCCCTTGTTGGTCGAGTCAGGCTTGGTGATTGCCCATGCCGAAGACGGTGAAGAAGAAAAGCGCTACGACCGATTTCGAGACAGGATCATGTTCCCTATCCGCAATGTCAAAGGCGAGTGCATTGGCTTTGGCGGGCGGGTGATGGGCGACGGCTCGCCCAAGTACCTCAACTCACCTGAAACGCCTGTGTTCAGCAAAGGCCGTGAGTTGTATGGATTGTTTGAAGCCCGTACCGCGCTGCGTGAAGCCGGTTATGTGTTGGTGACCGAGGGCTACATGGACGTGGTGGCCCTGGCCCAATTGGGTTTCCCTCAGGCCGTGGCCACGCTGGGCACCGCCTGCACGACTGACCATGTGCAAAAACTCTTTCGGTTCACCGACTCGGTGGTGTTCAGTTTTGACGGCGACGCGGCTGGCAGACGCGCAGCGCGCAAAGCCTTGGACGGTGCCCTGCCCTACGCCACCGATGTCCGCAGCGTGAAATTTTTGTTTTTGCCCGCTGAGCATGACCCCGACAGTTTTGTGCGGGCCCATGGCAGCGAAGCCTTTGCACGCTTGGTATCGGACGCCACGCCGCTGTCTCGTTTTTTGATCGAGGTCGCCCGTGAGGGTTGCGATATCGACAACGCGGAAGGCCGCGCGTTGCTGGCCGCACAAGCCAAGCCGCTTTGGCTGGCCTTGCCCGATGGCGTTTTGAAAACACAGCTGCTGGGCGAATTGGCGGATTTGGTGGGCATTGGCAACCGCGAATTGCACAACCTTTGGCATGGCCAGTCACAGGATAAATTTGCCCGAGCCGCCAAACGCAGCACAGCGACAAGTGCCGCCAGCCCATCGCACCAAGCAGATGCACGACCCAGCCAGGCAGCGCGAGGGCTGCCGGTTCGCCGCAAAGCGCCCAGCAGGCAAGACCGCGCTTTGCAAATCTTGTTTGCCGATATGCATCAGTGGGGCTCGCTGTCACATCACCAGCACAAGATGCTGATCGATTTGCCTGCACCACACGGTGTCTTGCTGGCGTGGCTTGACCAACAGTGGCAAGAAAATGGGGCGCAACCCTTGGCTGCTTTGCGTGAAGGTTTGCGCGAACACCCGCATGAAGCCATCTTGACAAGATTGATTGATGATGCACCCGCGGACATCGACAACGACCCGGGCGAGTTGAAAAGCATCTTGCAGGGATTGGAGAAAGCGCAACTCGCCTCACAAATCGATGAACTGACTCGGCGCATGGCAGCAGACCCCTCGGCCTATGCACAGATCAAGGTGTTGAATGCCCGTCTGGCGGCTTTGAAAACGGTCCCGCTGGTATAATCCTCACACCGCACCGACAAGCGCGACAGCAGCACCTCCGGATTCGGCCAACCGTGACAGCCATTGCACGACCCGCCACCCACCGCAAGGACTGCACACCAAATGTTCGCCCAACAGCTTGTTTGCCCTCACTGACCATGCCAAGTCGCCTCAGCCGAGGCGTTTTTTTTCTTTTGTTGTTCGAGGATTGACATGCCCGCTAAAAAACCAGCCCCCACCAAAACCGCAGCCAAACCCCTTGCCAAAACAGCGGTGAAGGCGGCAGTCAAGCCAACAGCCAAAGCAGCTGCCAAAGCAACAGCCAAAGCAACAGCCAAAGCACCAGCCAAAGCACCCGTCAAAAAGGCTGCTGTCAAACCAGCCGCTAAAGCCCCCATCAAAGCAGCCAAGCCTGCGGCCAAAACACCTGCCAAGCCCAGCGCTGAAAAAGCAGCACCACCCAAAAAACCCACCAAGCCCGTTGCCAAAGGCAAAGCCACCAAAAAAGCCTTGCCTGAAGACGAAGACATCGTCGACCTCGAAGCCGAATTTGCCGAAGACACCTCGGCCAGCACCGAAAAAGTCAAACCTCTGCGCATGAAAATCAGCAAGGCCAAAGAACGCGCCTTGATGAAAGAATTTGGTTTGGATGAAGCCGTTCTGTCCGAGGAAGACCTGGCCAAGCGTCGCTCGCGATTGAAGACACTGATCAAGCTGGGTAAAACACGCGGCTACCTGACCCACGGCGAAATCTCCGACCATTTGCCCGACAAATTGGTCGATGCCGAAACTCTGGATGTCGTGAACACCATGCTGAACGACATGGGTATCCAGGTCTACGAGCAAACCCCGGACGCAGAAACCTTGTTGATCACCAACACAGGTCCCACGGTCGCCAGCGAAGAAGAAGCCGAAGAAGAAGCCGAAGCCGCGCTGTCTACCGTGGACTCCGAATTTGGTCGCACCACCGACCCCGTTCGCATGTACATGCGTGAAATGGGCACGGTCGAGTTGCTGACACGCGAAGGCGAAATTGAAATCGCCAAGCGCATTGAAGGCGGTTTGATGGCCATGATGGAAGCGATCAGCGCCTCCCCCGCCACCATCGCCGAAATTTTGCGCATGGCTGCAGACATCCGCGAAGGCAAGGTGGTCATCTCCACCATCGTGGATGGCTTCAGCAATGCCAACGAAGCCGATGACTATGTGGCCGAAGAGGACTTTGACGAATTCGATGACAGCGACGATGACGATGGCAAAGGCGGCTCCAAAGCCCTGACAAAAAAGCTCGAAGAACTCAAGGCCGAAGCCCTGACTCGCCTGGACCGCATGCAAGCGCTGTTCGAAAAGCTGCACAAAACCTTCGACAAAGAAGGCTACGGCACGCCGGCTTACATGAAGACCCAGAAGGCCATCAGCGAAGAAATGATGACCATCCGTTTCACCGCCCGCACCATCGAAAAGCTGTGCGATTTGGTGCGCGGACAAGTGGATGATGTGCGCAAAAAAGAGCGTGAGCTGCGTCGCATCATCGTGGAACGCTGCGGCATGCCCCAAGCAATGTTCATCAAAGAGTTTCCTACCCACTTGCTCAACCTCAAATGGGTTGAAAAGCAATCGGCGGCTGGCAAGCCTTGGTCGGTCACCATGACACGCAACATCCCAGCCATCCAAGAGCTGCAAAAGAAACTGCTGGACATCCAAACCCGCGTGGTTGTTCCCCTGGCCGAGCTCAAGGACATCAACAAGCGCATGAACGAAGGCGAACGCGCCTCGCGCAATGCCAAAAAAGAAATGATCGAAGCCAACTTGCGCTTGGTCATCTCGATCGCGAAAAAATACACCAACCGCGGCTTGCAGTTCTTGGATTTGATTCAAGAGGGCAACATCGGTTTGATGAAGGCCGTCGACAAGTTCGAATACCGCCGCGGCTACAAGTTCTCGACCTACGCCACCTGGTGGATTCGCCAGGCGATCACCCGCTCGATCGCCGACCAGGCCCGCACCATCCGCATTCCTGTGCACATGATCGAGACCATCAACAAGATGAACCGCATCAGCCGCCAGCACTTGCAAGAATTTGGCTTCGAGCCCGATGCCTCTGTCTTGGCTGAAAAAATGGAGATGCCCGAGGACAAGATCCGCAAGATCATGAAGATTGCCAAAGAGCCTATCTCCATGGAAACACCGATTGGTGACGATGACGATTCCCACTTGGGTGACTTCATCGAGGACGGCGCCAACACCGCACCCATTGAAGCGGCCATGCAAGCAGGCTTGCGTGATGTCGTCAAAGAAATCTTGGATGGTTTGACACCGCGCGAAGCCAAGGTGCTGCGCATGCGTTTTGGCATCGAGATGGATAACGACCACACCCTGGAAGAGGTGGGCAAGCAGTTTGACGTGACCCGCGAGCGGATTCGCCAAATCGAAGCCAAGGCTTTGCGCAAACTCAAGCACCCCAGCCGCTCGGACAAGCTGCGCAGCTTCATCGACACCCTGTGATTCATCTGAACAACCGACGTGGCATCGCTGCCATGTCGGTGGCCATGGTTTGTTTCTTGATGAACGATTCGCTGGTGAAATACGTCAGCGAATCCTTGCCCGCACCCCAACTGATTTTTTTGCGCGGCCTGCTGGCCACCTTGGGATTGTTTGCCTTGGCACTGGTCATGCGGCAATTGCCACCATGGCGGGAGACCTGGGGCCACATCTCGCAAAAGTGGGTGTTCATCCGTTCGCTCTTTGACGGCACGGCCAGCCTGGTGTATTTGAGCGCCTTGTTCAACATGCCGCTGGCCAATGCCACCGCCATCAACATGTCCACACCCTTGCTGATTGCCTTGCTGTCAGCATTGCTGCTTCAGCACCGGATCAGTTGGCGGCATTGGCTCATCATTGGCTTGGGCTTTGCGGGTGTGTTGTTCGTGGTGCAACCGCAAGCCGATGGCTTCAACCATTGGGCGTGGGTGGCTTTGGCAGGCACCCTGTGCCATGCCCTGCGCGACCTGAGCGTGCGCTTCATCCCCGACCATGTGCCCTCGACCTTGGTGACCTTGGGCACAGCCCTGACTGCCACTGTGATGGCCGGCATCTGGGCTTTGTTTGACCCTTGGCAAAGGGTCAACAGCATGCAGTGGGCCCTGATGGCCGGTGCCGCTGTGTTTTTGAGTGCAGGTTATTTTTTACTGCTCTTGGCCACGCGCATTGCTGACATGAGCGTGATCGCTCCGTTTCGCTACATGGGCTTGTTGACTGCCGTGGTCATGGGCATGGTGGTTTGGGGCGACATACCCAACACCTGGGCCTGGGTTGGCATGGCTTTGCTGGTGGGTGCAGGTTTGCTGATGATCAAGCTAAGCGCACTGCCAGCCGACCCCAAAGACTGAAGGCACACGGCTCACACACCGGGGGCTTACTCCGGCATGCCTATGTGAAGTGACAATTCAGCCACGCCTGCCACTCGACCGGTGATCTTGTCACCAGCCAACACCGGACCCACACCTTCAGGTGTGCCTGTGTAAATCAAATCGCCGGGTTGCAAGTGATAGAACAACGACAGGTCGGCGATGATTTCACGCACATTCCAAATCAACTTGTCCACGTCGGATGATTGCTTGGTTTGACCATTCACTTCGAGCGCAATCGCGCCGCTGTCAATGATGTGACCGGGCATGGGCACGATCTCGGTGCACACCGAGCCGTGCTCGATGTCTTTGCCCAAATCCCAAGGGCGGCCTTTGTCACGCGCCACCAATTGCAAATCGCGGCGCGTCATGTCCAAGCCTGCAGCGTAGCCGTGAATCAGTTCATGGGCTTGGTCTTGACTCACGCGAAAACCGGCTTTACCAATCGCCACGACCATTTCCATTTCATAGTGGAAGTTGTTGGTCTCAGGCGGGTAAGGCATGGTGGAACCACTCGCTAGCAAAGTTTGCGGCGCTTTGGTGAAGTAGAACGGGCGCTCGACGGCTTTATCCACCGGCTTGCCCATTTCAATGGCGTGCGCATGGTAGTTGCGGCCGACAAAAAACAAACGATGGATGGGGAAGCGCTCGACTTGGCCGCGAATGGCCAAAGATTGCACAGCAGGCGGGTTGAACACATAAGCAGTCATGGGGGCTTTCAAAAAATGAGGGTGGTCATGAACGATCAACCACGGTTTTCATACACACCGAGTTTGCGGTGCAACGGAGATTCATCCGCAATGAAGACGAAGCTGGCTTGGTCAGTTTTCAAGTTCTTCAAGGTCACGGCTTCATAGCCCGGCGCACAACAGGTGTCGGCGTCCACCAAATGGAACTGGCTGCCCGCGATGTCAGCTTGCACCTCGCCTTCAATGACATGGAACACCTGTGCGGGTGAACGGGCGGGCAAGCGCAGGCTTTGGCCGGGGCGCAACATGAGGGCGTAAAAGCCCAAAATGTTTTCAGCGTCGGTGCCGGTTTCGGGGTTGGTGTAGGTCACTTGGACTTGTTCCAAGCCGGGGTTGTCTAGGCCTAAGGTTTGCAAGGCCGCCTTGGCCTCGGTCCACGGGTAGCGCAGCATCGGGTAGGCCTTGTGGTTGCGCTCAAACACGTGCGTGGGCACCAAGCCACCGTGCGCGTATGGCTTGCCGCCTCGACCCGCATGCACTTCTTGCCGGTCACCATTCACATGGTAAGAGGCCTCCATGTAATAGACCAAAGGCAAATCGAGCACATCAAGCCAAATCACCGGGTCGGTGCCGTCGTGGCCATGCTCGTGCCACAAGCCCGTGGGCGTCAAAATCAAATCACCTCGATGCATGGGACATTTTTCGCCGTCCACTGTGGTGTAAGCGCCCTCGCCTTCGACGATCATGCGCACCGCATTCGGGGTGTGGCGATGGCTGGGTGCCCACTCACCTGGCATGAGCAACTGCATGCCTAAGTACATGGCAGCAGACGCTTGCATTTTTTCTAATCCATGACCGGGGTTGGCCAACACCAAGACGCGGCGCTCAGCTTTTTCAATGGGTGTCAGCTCACCCGCTTTCAACAACAAGGGCTTCAAGCTTTTGTAAGGCCAATGCGTGGGCTGGGTTTGGCGTGTGGGAATCTTGGGTGGCAGCACACCGCGCAAGCTTGGCCACAGCGGCACCAAGTTCAGGTCGCGCAAATCTTGCACATAGTCTGCTGGCAGGTCTTCCAAGCGGCCCAATTCATTGGTCATGGTGTTGTCCTTCAAGGCGGTTGGGCGTTCAAGCCATGTTGACGAATACACGCTTGTTCTCGATGCGCACCGGATACACCCGGATGTTGTCTGTCAGGGGTGCGCACATGGCTTGGCCGGTGCACACATCAAAACGACCTTGGTGCAGTGGGCATTCAATTTCACGACCGTCAAAAAAACCGTCGCTCATGCGGCCGGGTCCATGCGTGCACAAGTTGTCGGTGGCGAAGATCACACCTTCCACCTCGTAGAGCGCGATTTCTTTGCCATCGGCATACACCGCGGTCACATCGGCTTCGGGCACGGCGTCCACGGCCACGAGATCAATCCAATTGTCAGACATGGTGTTTCCTCAGATGGGGTAGATGATGGAGTTGGCGATCATTTCGCTGTCGTACACGCACAAACGCGATTGAAATTTCAAACCGTCTGGGGTGCGCACGATGTCATCGCTGTAATAACCCACGCTCAGGATGGTCGATTCGCCATCGAACTTGGTGCGAATCACGGTGTAGTTGGCCTCGGCATGGATGCGCTCGCCATCAGCTGAGATGGACAGCAAGCGCGGCGTGCCCACGATGTGGCGTTGGTAGTAGGGGTCGTGGTAGAGGGTTTCTTTCACGCCATAGACCCGGTCTTTGATCATGGCCTTGCTTTCCAAGGCCAACAAACACAAGGGCAAACCTTGCTCGACATTTTCACGCGGTTGCAAACGGTAGGTGCCGTCTTCCATGAAAAACTCGGGCCACTTTTCCCATTCGGCCGAATCGCACACCATGGCGTAATCGCTGTAGAGGTTCAAGAGTTCAAAGTAGGTTTTGAAATCAATCATGCTCACTCCCCCATCACTTTGCGCCAGTACTTGTACATGCCGCGAATCAAGGTTTCGGTCACCATGTGGTCGGTGTCCTCCACCTCGAAACCACCCATTTCCACCACGGTGCGGTGCGCTGGTTTTTGCTCGAAGCCTTCTTGCGACCATTCAATCACTTCACCGTCATCGGCAGACACAAAACCGGCGGGACCAAACAAATTGGCTTGGATCAAACGGCGTTGTTCCATTTCAGGGGTGTCGTCTTCAAAGCCAAAGTGGGTCCAGACAAAGTCAAACGAACCATGGCCGTTGGGCTGGATGTGGCGTGTCGACACGCTGTTGACTTGCTGTTGAATGATGAGGCTGGGGAAGATCGTGGTCATGACAGCGGTCGGGCCGTTCCACCAAGCCTCGGGCACGATGTCGAGCAAGCGCATGTCGTTCAAGGTCATCGTGTCCTTGAAGCTGTCCACGCCGCTCACCACATCTGCATTCTTGCCGCCTTCACCACGCGTGGAAATCATGGCGGCATGGCGGTATTGGTCGTCCATCTTGAGTTCGGACTTGTTGTCCGCACGCCAAAGACCAAAGGTGGAAAACCAGGTGTGCAACAAGCCGGGGTGGTAAGGGTCTTTGATGTTCTCTTGCATCAACTTCCAGTTTCCTGGAATGCGTTGGCGGCGGTACCCCAAAATTTTCAGCTTGCGGCCATTGAAGGTGCGGTCAAAGTAGCTCAGGATGGTGGGGCCTAAAAAGGCTTCCAAGGGTTCAATGTCGTGGTCGAAGGACGCGAACACCACGCCCCCGCGTGTGGCCACTTTCAGCTTGGTCAGGCCGTGCTCTTCCAGCTTGAACTCTTTGGGCATGCCGCCATTGATTTTGCCGTCTTGCTTGACACCACGGCGAAAGGGCACGCCTTGCAAGTCGCCTTTGACGCTGTAATTCCACTGGTGATAGGGACACAAAAAATCTTTGGCCTGGCCATGACGCTCGCGGCAAAAACGCATGCCACGGTGAGCGCACACGTTTTCAATCACATTGATGCTGCCATCGGGGTCGCGCACCATGATGACCGAACGCTCCCCCACCACGGTGCGGCGAAAGTCGCCTGCATTGGGGATTTCAGCTTCCAAGCCCACGTAACACCAGTGGCCGTTATAGAAAAAACGGTCGAGCTCTTTTTTGTACAAATCTTCGCGGGTGTAGGCCCAAAAAGGAATGCGACTGGTGCCCTCGCCTTCCCACTTCGGGTCTGCTGGAAAAACGCTGGTCTGTGTCATGCAAGTCTCCTGGATACACCATCAAAAACACGAGCAGTCATGAGCATTGGCAAGTGTTTTTCGGGTGACAAACCATGAGTGTCGGTAGCCAAGCTTTATATGTAAATACATCAATACATATAAGATATATTCGTTTCATGAATAAAGGCTGAACCATGAACCTGCGTGACATCGACCTGAACCTGCTGGTGGTTTTCAATCAATTGCTGATGGACCGACGCGTGTCCACCACCGCTGACAAGCTCGGGATGTCCCAGCCCGCGGTCAGCAATGCCTTGAAGCGCTTGCGCACCCTGTTGAAGGACGAGTTGTTTGTCCGCACGGCACGCGGCATGGAACCGACACCCTATGCCTTGAACCTGGTGGAGCCGATGGGCTATGCCTTGGGCACGCTGCAAAACGCCTTGAACCAACGTGACAGTTTTGACCCGGCCACCAGCGATCGCACCTTCACCTTGGGACTGACTGACATTGGCGAGATTTACTACATGCCCACCTTGATGGACACCTTGTCGCGTGTGGCACCCCACATCAAGATCAGCACCTTGCGGCACAACAGCGGTCACCTGAGCGATGACATGGCCTCGGGCAATGTGGACATTGCCGTGGGTTTGTTGCCAAGCCTCACCACCGGGTTTTTTCAACGCCGTTTGTTCAAGCAACGCTATGTGTGTTTGTTCCGGCAAGGTCACCCGCGTGCTCACAATCCGATCAGCTTGGTGCAGTTCAAAAGCCTCTCGCATGTGGGCGTGACCTCGGCCAACACCGGTCATGGCGAGGTGGACGACTGGATGGAACGCAAAGGCATTCAACGCCACATCCAACTGCATGTGCCGCACTTTGTAGCCGTGGGCCACATCTTGCAAAGCTCGAACTTGATTGCCACCGTGCCCGAACGCTTCGCACAAAAATGTGCAGCTCCGTTTCAGCTGGAAACATCCCCTCTGCCCTTCAAGCTGCCCGACATCGCCATCCATTTGTTTTGGCATGCCAAGTACAACCGAGAACCGGCCAACATGTGGCTGCGTCAACTGATGGTGGATTTGTTCACCGAGTGAGGGGATAACGCTTTGAGGCATGCTGCGCATCATGAGCCAAAGCAGTTATCTCAACAAACAACCCTAGACAAGCGTATTCCCCTGAACGCCGTGCCTGGCGCCACGCCCAAGCACTTGGTCAGCCTCTGAGCCTCAGGCCAGTTGCTGCTCCAGGTCGTGCAACACCTGGTAGCAGGGCAACACTTGCGCCACGCTGCCATTCGGTTCACGGCCTTCACGGATGGCCGCAAAAAACTCGCGGTCTTGCAACTCAATGCCATTCATCGACACGGCCACTTTGGAGACATCGATTTTTTCTTCCTTGCCGTTGAACAAGTCGTCGTATCGCGCAATGTAGGTAGCGGTGTCGCCGATATAGCGGAAGTAAGTGCCCAAAGGGCCATCGTTGTTGAAGCTGAGTGACAAAGTGCAGATGGCGCCGTTGGCCGCTTGCAATTGAATGCTCATGTCCATGGCAATCCCGAGTGTGGGATGAATGGGCCCTTGCACCGCATTGGCTTTGACAACAGGACTACCGGCTTGGTAAGCGAACAAATCGACAGTGTGCGCGGCGTGGTGCCACAGCAAGTGGTCGGTCCAACTGCGCGGTTGACCCAGAGCGTTCATGTTGGTGCGGCGGAAAAAATACGTTTGCACATCCATTTGGTGGATGTTGAACTGGCCCGCCTGAATCTGCTGGTGCACGAACTGGTGGCTGGGGTTGAAGCGGCGCGTGTGGCCACACATGGCCACCAAACCGGTTTGCTTTTGCAAGGCCACCACTTCGGCACCGTCTTGGTAGACATCGCACAAAGGAATTTCCACTTGCACATGCTTGCCCGCTTTCAAGCAAGCGATGGATTGGGAGGCATGCATTTGGGTGGGTGTGCACAAAATCACCGCGTCCACCTCGTTCATGGCCAGGCTTTCGTTCAAGTC
The DNA here is from genome assembly GCA_945890735.1 of Bordetella parapertussis. Classification (GTDB taxonomy): domain Bacteria; phylum Pseudomonadota; class Gammaproteobacteria; order Burkholderiales; family Burkholderiaceae_C; genus Limnohabitans. Next base: position 22,895 of record CAMDCZ010000005.1, read on the forward strand.
GGTGGTCACGTGACCGATACCGTATTGCTTGGCCACTTCCTGGGTCTTGGCCAACTCGCGACCAACCAAGGACACCACCTCGACACCGTCGATCAGTTTGATGCCGTCGAGATGCTTGATGCCAAATGCGCCTGCGCCTGCCAGGGCGACTTTGATGGTCTTGCTCATGAGTTCTCCAAAATCAAATGACCCACCGCCGTGTTGCTGGCGGGTACATGGTAGAAACGGTGCGCCACTGTCGGCGCGGCTTTGCCTTCGTTGACGTCGCTCATCGCGCCACGCGCAATCAGCCACATCACCAACTCGATGCCTTCGCTGCCTGCCTCCCGCACATAGTCGATGTGGGGGATGGCCGCCGCCGCCGCCGGATCGGCAATCAGCTTGTCTAAAAACGCGTTGTCAAAGTCTTTGTTGATCAGCCCCGCACGTGGGCCTTGCAACTGGTGGCTCATGCCGCCAGTGCCCCAAATATGCACGTTCAAATCTTCATCAAAACTCTTCACCGCATTGGCGATGGCTTTGCCGAGGTTGAAGCAGCGCTGGCCGGAAGGTACGGGGTACTGCACCACGTTCACCGCAAAGGGAATCACCGGGCAAGGCCAGGCTGCCGGTTGACCGCACATCAACGACAGCGGCACGGTCAGGCCATGGTCCACATCCATTTGGTTGACGATGGTCAGGTCAAAGTCTTGCTGAATCACCGACTGCGCGATATGACCAGCCAATTCGGGGTGACCTTGCACCACGGGCACGGGGCGTGGGCCCCAGCCCTCGTCGGCTGGCGTGTATTGCGCGGCTGTGCCAATCGCAAACGTGGGGATCATGTCCAAGCTGAAAGCGGTGGCGTGGTCGTTGTAAACCAAGAAAATGACATCCGGCGTGTGGTCCTTCATCCATTGCTTGGAGAACTCGTAGCCTTTGAACAGCGGCTGCCAATAGGGCTCGGTGGTTTTCCCCATGTCGATGGTCGCGCCAATCGCGGGAACATGCGAGGTGTAAACCGATGCGGTGATGCGTGCCATGTCAAGCCTTTCCTGCGTTGCCTTGCGGCTGGCGGTGCGCTTGTGCGTCACCGTCCTCGCCGGTGAACCGGTTGCCTTGGACCGAACGCCCACCCGCGACCATCATGGCGCGGTATTCGTCCTCGGTCATGCCGGTCATGCTGCCCGCCATTTGCTGAAAACTCTTGCCATCGGTCGCACCGATCTTGGCCAAGAAATAAATATTGCCACCGGTGCGGATGCACCAGTTGAGGTCGCGGGCCAGTACCGCTTGCTTTTGTTCTTCGGTCATGGCCCATTCATCCAGGTAAGCACGTTCATCCGCTTTGAAGCGGGCGCGGTTGTCGGCCTTCATGAGCGACATGCAAAACTGATTGAGCCAATAGCCTTTGCGTGACTGCTCTGCGTCAAAAATCGTGGTGCCTGGCACGTCCAGGTAAGGCTTATCGAGGGCCATGTTTTTCTTTCAGAGAAGGGTCAAACTCGCTCGGGCCAATACAAACGCATCGGGTTGTCAACGAGCAGTCGGCGTTGAAGGTCAGCCGTGACGGCAATGTGTGGGATGAAATCCACCAACAAACCGTCATCGGGCATGTGGTCTTTCAAATTCGGGTGTGGCCAATCCGTTCCCCACAACACCCGGTCGGGGAATGACTCGACCACGCGGCGGGCAAAAGGCACCACGTCTTGGTAAGCCTGCTGCTCACCGTTCAAGGCCCGAGGTCCGCTCAGGCTCAAGCGCTCTGGGCATGACACCTTGCTCCAAACGTTTTCGTGCTGCTGCATGAACTTCATGAACAAGCTGAACTCGGGGCCGTCTACCGGTTGCGCCACATTGGGTCTGCCCATGTGGTCGACCACCACGGTGGTGGGCAGCGCGGTGAAAAAATCCCACAACTCGGGCAGATCCACCGCCTCGAAATAAATCACCACATGCCAGCCCCAGGCCTGGATGCGGTTGGCGATCTCCATCAACTCGTCTTTGGGTGTGAAATCGACCAGTCGCTTGACGAAATTGAAGCGAACCCCGCGCACACCTGCGTCATGCATGTCTTGCAAGGCATGGTCGGTGACATCACGTTTGACCGTGGCCACACCACGCGCCCGACCCATGGCGTGCCGCAAAGCGTCCACCAGGGCGCTGTTGTCAGCACCATGGCATGTGGCTTGCACGATCACGTTTTTATCGAAACCCAAGTGGTCCCGCAGTGCAAACAACTGGTCCTTGGAGGCATCACAGGGCGTGTACTTGCGCTCGGGCGCGTAGGGAAACTGATCGCCAGGCCCAAACACATGGCAGTGCGCATCCACCGCGCCTGCGGGCAACACGAAGCGCGGCTTGGCGGGCCCCTCGAACCAATCGAGCCAGCCAGGGGTTTTGTCAAAGGCACCGGCAGTAGGTTTCATGTCGGTCAATCGATGTACTTCAAACCGGCTTTGGCCAAGGCCTCGCGCATGTTGTACATGTCCAAGCCCAGCACACCCGCGGCCAGCTTGGTGCGCTTCTCGCCCTCCAAAGCCTCTCGAGCAGCCGCTGCATCGGCCACGGCTTGCGCCATGCTGGCTGGCACCACCACCACGCCATCGTCATCGGCCACGATCGCGTCCCCTGCGTTGACCGCTGCCCCGGCACACACAATCGGAACATTCACCGACCCCACGGTGGCTTTGATCGTGCCCTTGGCACTGATGGCACGGCTCCACACGGGAAAACCCATGGCCTCGAGTTCGACCACATCGCGCACACCAGCGTCGATGACCAAAGCCCTGGCCCCACGTGCCTGAAAAGAGGTGGCCAAGAGGTCGCCGAAATACCCGTCGGTACAAGGCGCGGTGATGGCCGCCACCACGATGTCGCCGGGTTGGATTTGTTCGGCCACCACATGCATCATCCAGTTGTCACCAGGGTGAAGCAGCACCGTGACTGCCGTGCCAGAGACCTGCGCACCTTTGTAAATCGGGCGCATGACGGTGTGCATCAGCCCCAGGCGGCCCATGGCTTCATGAACCGTGGCCACGCCATACAAACCGAGTTGCTCGACCGCGCCCTTGTCAGCGCGGGTGATGTTGCGTTTGACAGTGCCCAAGGGGTAATGCATCTCACAGGCCTTTCTGTTTCAAGCGTGCGTCCAAGCGTGGAAACACGCGGCGCACATTGGCTTCGTAAATCTGGTGGCGATCCTCGTCGCTGAGCAAGCTGCTGGCTTGGATGTAGCGTTTGGTGTCGTCATAGTAATGTCCTGTTTGTGGGTCGATGCCGCGCACCGCGCCGATCATCTCGGAGGCAAACAAAACGTTTTTCACTGGAATGACTGTGTTGAGCAAGTCGATGCCAGGCTGGTGGTAGACACAGGTGTCAAAAAAGATGTTGTTGAGCAAATGGTCTTCGAGCAAAGGTTTTTTGAGTTCTTGCGCCAAGCCTCTGAAACGCCCCCAGTGATAGGGGACCGCGCCGCCACCGTGGGGAATGAGGAACTTCAAGGTTGGAAAGTCTTTGAACAAATCACTGGTCAGGCACTGCATGAAAGCCGTGGTGTCAGCATTCAAATAATGCGCACCCGTGGTGTGGAAACAAGCGTTGCAACTCGTCGACACATGGATCATGGCGGGCAAGTCGTGCTCCACCATTTTCTCGTAGATCGGATACCAATGGCGGTCGCTCAAGGGGGGGGATGTCCAATGACCGCCCGAAGGGTCGGGGTTGAGGTTGATGCCCACCGCGCCGTATTCATTCACACACTTCTCCAACTCGGGGATGCAAGTGGCTGGGTCAACCCCTGGCGACTGAGGCAGCATCGCGACCGGCACAAAGTGGTCTGGGAACAAGGTGGAGACGCGAAAGCACAGTTCGTTGCAAATCGCAGCCCAGGTGCTGGAGACCGCAAAGTCGCCGATGTGGTGGGCCATGAAAGACGCACGAGGGGAAAACAAAGTGATGTCACTGCCCCGCTCTTTCATCAATTTCAACTGGTTGGTCTCGATGCTGTGGCGTAAATCGTCATCGCTGATGCGTAAGTCAGCGGCTTGGGGCATGACCGTCGGGTCTTGGATGCCCGCGATTTGCTGGTTGCGCCAGTCTTCCAGGGCCTTGGGGGCGGTGGTGTAGTGGCCGTGGCAATCGATGATCAAACTCATGTGGCGTCTCCTGAATTCCAAATGTGTGCTGGCACCATGGCCTCGCCACGCATGATGAGGCGCGCGGTGCGGAGCAGCGCGGCTTGCGTGACTTCATGTCCACCAGGCAATTCTGGCGCTTCGCGGGTTTGCAAAGCCACGCTGAATTCGCCGGTGGGGTGTTCAACCGACAGGGCTTGGGATGCCCCTGGCTTCATGGCCGCCACGCCTTCACACACCGTACCGCGCAACACACAGGCAGTGCCGACCGTGACGGCGGCCAGCACACCGATCGCGTCGTGGCAAACATGCGGAATGAAACTGCGGGTGGTGATTGCTCCGCCATGCATGGGCGGGGCGATCAAGGTCATCTTGGGGTAGTTTTTCTGGCGCACGTCGCCCAAACCCATCAGCACCGACACCTGCAAGCGCAAGGCTTCGATGCGGGTCTTGAGCCCAAGGTTTGCGTTCAGCGCATCAGCCGATTCGTAACCCGTGCACCCCAAGTCGCTGGCCTGGAACATCACCAAAGGCATGCCGTTGTCGATGCACGTGACATCCAACTCAAACGGCTCAAACCCCGAAAGTGTGTCGGTGGGAATCACTCTCACTCGGTCTTTCACGCGGCCGGTCGGCAGCAAACCGCTGCACACCGAACCAGCGGTGTCCAAGAAGTTGATCGTGATCGGTGCGGCCGTGCCAGGCGCACCGTCGATGCGGGCCTGCCCCGTGTCCGCCACGAACCGCTGGCCATCGGGGCCCATGGGTGTTTGTACCGTGATGTCGCATTGCATGTCGGTGTTCAAAGTCAAAACACGCAAGGTGGTGGTGTCAGCTTTGGCGTGAAGCAGGCCTGATTCCAAGGCAAATGGCACGACTGCCGCGAGCATGTTGCCGCAGTTGGGTGTGGTGTCCACCGTGTCTTTGTCGGGTTGTAACTGCGCAAACAAAAAATCCAAATCCACGCCAGCGGTCAAACTGGGACGCACGATGCCAACCTTGCTGGTGAGCGGGTGTGCGCCACCCAGACCATCGACTTGCCGCTTATCGGGTGAGCCCATGATGGCCAACAACACCTGGTCGCGGGTGGCGATGTCTGCGGGCAAATCACGCGCATTGAAAAACGGCCCTTTGGACGTGCCACCTCTCATGTAAAGACAAGGAACGGCATGGGGAGGTGTTGGCTGACGCATGGTGCTTGTTTGGCTTTAAAAAATATAGCGGTGGTTGAACACCAACATCGGTGCGAATGCAGCCGTGATGACGCCCGACAAAGCCAGGTAGGGCCCGAAGGGCAATGCTTGACCGGGCTTGAGTTGCCCGCGCCAACGCATCACCAGGGCCACAAACACACCCAACAAAGAAGACAAGAGCACCAGCATGGGCAACGCCAACCAACCCAACCAGGCACCCAAGGCAGCCAAGAGCTTGAAGTCACCTTCGCCCATGCCTTGTTTGCCTGTGACCAGGCCAAACAAAGCTTGCACCAACCACAGCACACCATAGCCCGCTGCGGCGCCCCAGACACTGTCGGTCAGTTGCACGCCCGTCAAACCCAAGGCAGATGCCAGCAAACCGGTCCACAACAACGGTTGGGTCAAGACATCCGGCAACAACATGGTGTCGAGGTCAATCAGTGACAGGGCCAACAGCACCGTGGCAAAGCCAGCCCACGCCAAGGCTTCCAAGCCGATACCAAAGCGCGCAACAGACACACCCCAAAAAGCTGCCACGGCCAACTCGACCATGGGGTAACGCCATGAAATCGCACAACCGCCATGGGCACAACGCCCCCTGAGCCAAGCAAAGCTCAACAAGGGCAAGAGGTCTTGCCAACGCAATGGGGTGGCACAGGTGGGGCAATGCGAGCCCGGTTGCATCAGGCTGAGTGGCGCATGGCTGGGGTGGGACTGGCCCAATATGGCAGCTGCCTGGGTTTGCCAGTCGCGCTTGATCATGCGCGGCAAACGCCAAACCACGACATTGATGAAGCTGCCCACCAGCAAACCAAGCAAGGCGGCCAACACGGTCCACCCATCGGGGTTGTTGAGCATGGGCGTCACCATGGGTCAGGCCTTTTCCACAGACACACCCAACAAGCGATCGAGCAGCTCGGGTTGAGATTGCAAGGCTTGCGCGCTGCCACTGTGCATGACCCGCCCCTGGTCTAACACCAGCGCTTGGTGGCTGATGGCCAAAATGGCTTGCGGATGCTGCTCAACGATGATGGCCGACATGCCTTGCGCACGGGTGATGCTGGCAATGGCGCGCAACAACTCTGCCACGATCAAAGGGGCCAGGCCTTCGAGGGGTTCGTCCAGCAACAAGAGTTTGGGATTGAGCACCAAAGCACGACCCACAGCCAACATCTGTTGTTCGCCACCCGAGAGTTGGTTACCCATGTTGGATTTCCGCTCGGCCAATCGGGGAAACAGCTCGAACACACGGGCGGGTGTCCAATGCCCTGGTCGTGCCACGGCAGTCAGGTTTTCCAGCACTGTCAGGGACTTGAAAACATGGCGCTCTTGAGGTACCCAGCCCACCCCTGCAGCTGCACGCGCATGGGAGGGCAAGGCATGCAACTGCACGCCATCCAAGACCATGCGGCCTGCGTGCTGCCTGGTCGCGCCAGCGATGGTGTTGATCAAGGTGGTTTTGCCGGTGCCATTGCGCCCCAGCAACGCCAAGGTTTCGCCTTGCGCCAAGGACATGGACACTTCGTGCAAGATGATCGCTTGGCCATAGCCCGCGCTGAGTTGTTCAATCCGCAAGAGCTCAGCCATGCGTGTCTCCCTGACCTAAATAGACTTCGCGCACCAAGGGATTGGCTGCAACTTCCAGCGGGGTGCCTTCGGTGAGCACCGCACCATTGACCAACACGGTCATGCGATTGGCAAAGCGAAAGACCAGATCCATGTCGTGTTCAATCAAGACCACGCTCACATCGGCAGGCAAGGCTGCGACGGTTTGCAACAACTCCTCGCGCTCCCCCGCCGGCACGCCCGCCACCGGCTCATCCAGCAGCAACACATTGGGCTCGCAAGCCAAGGCGATCGCCATCTCCAACAGTCGGCGTTTGCCGTAGGCGAGTTCATGGGTGGCTTGGTCCATCACCTCGAGCAGATGAAATTGCGCGAGCAAAGCTTCACACCGCTTGGTCACCTGGTCGCCCTGCCCCAAGGCTTGCCACCAACGCCCACCCAAACCCAGGTGTTGCGACACGACCATGGCCAAGGTTTGCAAAGGGGTCAGGTCATCGAACAACTGGTTGATTTGAAAAGTACGCACCAAGCCGCGTCGAACGCGCTGGTGCGAAGGCAGTTGGCTGATGTCTTGGCCTTGCAAAAAAATACGGCCAGCAGTGGGCTCGAGCACGCCAGTGAGCAAGTTGATCAAGGTGGTTTTGCCCGCGCCATTGGGACCGATGAGGGCATGTCGGGCACCCCGATGCACGCTGAGGTTCACATGGTCAGTGGCGGTGATGCCGCCAAAGCGTTTGACCAAGCCCTCGCAAGACAACACCACATCCGTAGTCATGTGTTGCGCCTCCAGGTCCATGGGCGGATCAGGCGTTCACGGCCAACCAACATCAGCAAGACCAAGAACAGACCCAGCCAAAAGGTCCAGTACTGCGGTGTCCAGGCAGAGATCACGCTGTGCAGGATTTTGAACACCACCGCACCCACCAACCCACCCCACAGCCAACCGGTGCCGCCGATCACCAACATCAACAGCACATCAGCCGAGCGGTCAAAACCAAAAACATCCAACGAAGCAAAACCCGTGGTCTGGGCTTGCAAGCCACCTGCCACGCCGGCCAAGGCCGCAGCCAAGGTGTAGACCGTGACCAGGCGGGCATTGACATCGATGCCAATGGCTTGGGCACGTAAGCGGTTGTCTCGGATGGCTTGCAAACTGAAACCAAAGGGTGAATGCACCAAACGGTGCAAGGCGATGAACACCAGCAGTGTGACGACCAATGCATACCAAGCAGCGGTTTGACCGTACAAATCAAATTCAAAATGGCCCAATACCGGTCCCATGACCACGCCTTGCAAACCATCGGCACCGCCCGTCAAGCCATCGAACTTGTTGGCCAATTCTTGCAGGATCAAGGCCACACCAAGCGTCACCATCAAGCGGGTGAGGTCAGAGCCGCGTAACACCCCCAGGCTGCAAACCGCACCCAACAGCATGGTCAAACCAGTGGCAGCAGCCAGCCCCAGCAAAGGATCGGGATGGATGTGTTTGGCAAACAAGGCCGCGCTGTAAGCACCCATGCCAAAAAAAGCGGCGTGGCCCAGCGACACGATGCCGGTATAGCCCAAAATCAAGTCAAGGGACAACGCAAACAAGGCAATGATGGTGATCTCGCTGATCAAAAGCGCGTGCGTGGGCAAGGCATAAGGCAGCGCCAACAACACCGCCCACAAAGCAAAGGACCACCAACGCGGTTGGGCGGCCAGGCGCAGGCTTTGGGTCACCGCGCTCATGCCTTGCCTCGCGTGAACAAACCTTGTGGACGCCACATCAAGATGACGATCATCAGGCTGTAAACAATGAAAGCACCCAGCTTGGGCACGTAGTATTTGCCTGCGACATCGGCAATCCCCAGCAACAAAGCGGCCAGCAAGGGGCCGGTCAGGCTGGAGGTGCCGCCGACAGCAACCACGATCAAAAAGTAAATCATGAACTTGAGCGGAAAGACCGGGTCCAGCCCCAAAATCTCTGCACCCAAGGCCCCACCCAAGCCAGCCAAGCCAGAACCCAACGCGAAGGTGGTGAGGAAAATCGTGTTCACACGGATACCCAAACCAGCCGCTACCTGCTGGTTGTCCACCGAGGCGCGAAGCTGAGCGCCAAAACGGGTTTTGGTCAACAAGCCTTGCAAAACCAGCACCAACACCGCGCAGACAATGATGATGGCCATGCGGTAATGTCCCATGCCCAAGGCGCCATCCCACAGCTCGGTGCGGCCTTTCAAAAACGCGGGCAGTTGAATCAGTTGCTGGGTGGAGCCGACAAAGTAGTCCACCGCGGCAACTGCCATGAAGGTCAAACCGATGGAAAAAAGCACCTGGTCAAGGTGCGGCTTGTTGTACATGCGCCGATACAGCGTGGCCTCCAGGACGGCACCCAACAAAGCGGTCAACAGGAATGCCAAAGCAACACAAAGCACAAAAGGCAGGCCTGCATGCTGCATCAACAAGACCGTGGTGTAGCCGCCAGCCATGGCAAAAGCGCCATGCGCCAGGTTGATGAAATTCATCAAACCCAAGGTCACAGACAAGCCAATGGCCAAGATGAACAACAGCATCCCATAAGCCACACCATCAAACAACAAAGTCAACATGGCCGGTGGTTATTTGGTTTTACCGGGGTCTTTCATGTCTTTGATGACATCAAACTCCACGTTGTAAAACTGACCGTCCTTCTTTTCGACTTTGCGCAAGTAGATGTTGTGCACCACGTCGCGGGTTTGCGCATCGATGAGGATAGGGCCGCGCGGGCTCTCGAAAATGTGACCCTTCATGGCCGCCAGCAAGGCCACGCCACCGCCTTGACCACCCTTGGTCTTTTTGAGGGCTTCGTAAATCAGGTGCATGCCGTCATAGCCACCCACGGCCATGAAATTGGGGCGCAATCCGTTGTTGGCCTTTTTGAATGCCTCCACAAATTTTTTGTTGAGGGCGGAGGGGTGAGCAGCCGAGTAGTGGTGCGCAGTGACCACACCCAAAGCGCCCTCACCCATGTCATTGAGTTGGTCGTCATCGGTCAGGTCGCCGGTGCCAATCAGTTTGATGCCAGCCTTGTCCATGCCGCGCTCTAAAAACTGCTTCATGACCGCCGCGCCCGCACCAGAGGGCACGAACACAAACAATGCATCGGGCTTCAAGTCGCGCACTTTTTGCAAAAACGGTGCGAAGTCAGGGTTGCGCAAAGGCACACGAAGGCTTTCCACCACCTGAGCGCTGTTGAGCAGCATGCGTTCTTTGAAGTAACGCTCGGCATCGATGCCAGGACCGTAATCGCTCACCAAGGTGACCACACGCTTGATGCCATTTTTGGGCGCCCAGTCGCCCATGGCGACGGCGCACTGGGGCAAGGTGAAGCTGGTGCGTACGATGAAAGGCGAGGCTTCGGTGATGCTCGATGTCGCTGCGGCCATGACCACCATGGGTGTTTTCGACTGGGTCGCCAACGGGGCAGTGGCCAAGGCCAGCGGTGTCAGCCCAAAGCCGCTGAGCACCCCTACCTTGTCGTTGACCACCAGCTCTTGGGCAATGCGTTTGGTCGCATCGGGGACGCCACCATCGTCTTTGACAATCAACTCGATTTTTTTGCCCGCCACCTTGTCACCGTTTTGGGCGATGTACAAACGTGCGGCTGCTTCAATTTGCTTGCCGGTGGAGGCTGATTGACCGGTCATGGGCAGGATCAAGCCGATTTTGAAAACCTCTTGGGCCTGCGCCATGGCAAAGCCCAGGCTCAGTGCAGTAGCCAGCGAGCCAACAAGCAGACGTTTATACATGTGAAAACTCCAATGGTGAACAGGGTCATTCTAGATTGGGAGATGGCACGCAAGCCTAGCGCTTGCCTTGTATCAACCGCACACTGGGCATGCGCTCGAGGTCGGGACTTTGCATGGCCTGGCTCAGGTTGCGTTGGGCCAAGCGCGAGTGCTCGCGCATGATGGCCTCGGCCCTTGCGCCCTCGCGCTGCTCAATGGCTGCCAATACCTGCCGATGCTGGTCTTGCGCCACGATCAGCATGTCGCGCGCTTGCGGGCTGTTGGCTTGGGTGGTGACAAAACCCGAAGGCGAAGCAAAGGGCAAGCCGACAACGCGATCGAGTTCGCGGCGAACGATGCTGCTGCCGGACATCTCTGTCAACAAGGCATGAAAAGCTTCGTTGTGGGCGACATACGCGCTGAAATCTTCCTCACTCAAGCTGCCATTGGCCAACAACAGATCAATGCGGTCCAAGCAGACACAGGCCTGGCGCAGCAGCGCTGGCGGGCATGCTCGCTCAGCGGCCAAGCGGGCGGCCAAACCTTCCAAGGTGCCCCGCAATTCAATCGCGTCAGACACGTCCTGTTCGGTGAACCTGCGAACCGCGTAGCGCCCATTGGGCAAAGCCTCGAGCAAACCCTCTTGCTCCAACTTCACCAAGGCGGCTCGGATCGGGGTGCGGGAAACGCCCAACTTGTCCACCAGGTTGAGCTCGGCAATCCGGGCCCCGGCTGACCACTCCCCCGCCAAAATCATTTCCCGCAAGCGCAGTTGGGCGCGCACGGTCTGGGAAGCCGTGGGCTGCTCTTCAGTGGACAGGTCGTTGCGCATGGGCCTTCGATTGTATGCAAAACAAGCCTGATCAAGCCCTAAAATAGATTTAGACTCTTGTTTACCTGCTTTTTTGTATACCAAACCACCCAACCCCCTGGAGCTCTCATGACTGTTCCCCACATCCCCGCCCGCTACGACCACGTTGGCAGCTTTTTGCGTCCGGCCTACCTGCTCGAAGCCCGCGAGCAAAAAGCCAAAGGCCAGATCACCCCCGAACAACTGCGCGTGGTGGAAGACAAAGCCATCACCGAGATCGTGAAATTCCAGGAAGACGTGGGCCTGAAATCCATCACAGACGGGGAGTTCCGGCGCACCTATTTCCACATTGACTTTCTGGAACAAATGGGCGGCGTGAAAACCGATGTGCCAGTGACCATCGAACGCCCTGACGGCACCCAAGAGCTGGCCCCGCCGGTCATCCGCGTGATCGACAAGGTGCGCCATGTAAAGGACATCCAATTGGCCGACTTCCATTACTTGAAGTCCCAAATGGCCAACGGCAGCACGCCCAAGGTCACCATCCCCTCGCCCACCATGCTGCATTTCCGTGGCGGCCGCGCCGGCATCAGCAAAGACGCCTACCCCGAGCTAGACCCAGCGTTTTACGACGACGTGGCGCAAGCCTATGGCGATGAACTGCGTTCACTCGCTGCTGCGGGTTGCAACTACGTGCAAATGGACGACACCAACCTGGCGTATTTGTGCGATGACAAAATGCGCGAAGCCGCACGCGCCCGTGGCGACGACCCCAACGAGTTGCCACACCGCTACGCGGCCTTCATCAACAAAGTGGTGGCACAAAAACCAGCTGGCATGACCCTGGCCATGCACCTGTGCCGTGGCAATTTCAAGAGCACGCACGCGGCAGCGGGCAACTACGAACCTGTGGCCGAAGCTTTGCTCTCTGAGATGAACATCGACGCCTACTTCTTGGAATACGACGATGACCGCAGCGGCGACTTTCGCCCCCTGCGCTACCTCGCGAAAGACAAGCTGGTGGTGTTGGGCTTGGTGACCACCAAGTTTGGTGCGATGGAAACCAAAGACAGCTTGAAGCGCCGCATTGACGAAGCAGCCAAGTACGCACCCCTGGGGCAATTGGCCCTGTCACCGCAGTGCGGTTTTTCGAGCACGGTGCATGGCAACAACATCGCGGTGGAAGACCAGCGCAACAAACTGCGTTTGGTGGTGGAAACCGCGCAAGAGGTCTGGGGAAACCTCTGAAGGGTGCAGCAGACGGCTGCGCAACTGGCTGGCCGTCTCAGTTGCCTTTGAACTGAGCTGGCCTGCGCTCCTTGAAAGAAGCCAGGCCTTCTTGCAGGTCATGGGTGAAGGCCACATCGCGGAATGAACGCGACTCCCATTGCAAAGCCTCGCCCATGTGCATGCCCACTGAGCGTCGCACCACTTCCTTGGCAAAACGATGTGAAAGAGGTGCACGTGATGCAAGCATTTGGGCGTAATCCATGGTTTTCGACAACAAGTCAGTTGACGGATAAATGCGGTTGACCAAACCGATGCGATAGGCATGGTCTGCATCCACACGTTCACCCGACAAAATGATTTCCATGGCGTGGCCCATGCCGACAATCTGAGGCAATCGAATCAAGCCGCCATCACAAGCGTGAAAGCCCCATTTGGCGTCTTGCAGCGCAAACTCGGCGTTGGGTGAACAAAAGCGTAAATCACAGGCCAAGGCCAATTCAAACCCACCAGAAATGGCAAACCCGTTGACCGCAGCCAATAGGGGTTTGTCAATGTCCAAGTTGCGGGTGATGCCGCCAAAGCCTGGGCCATTGGTGTACTGACGGCGAAACTCGGGCGCAGCTGATTGGGCAAAAGGCAAGGTGTAAGTTTTTAAATCTGCGCCTGCACAAAACGCCTTGTCACCTTCGCCCGTGATGACAGCAACCCTGGCGTCATCGTCTTGGTCAAAGGTACGCCAAATGTCAATCAGTTCATCATTGGCGGTGAAATCCAGTGAATTCATTTTGTCGGGGCGACGGATGGTGATCAATCGCACACCACCGTGCTTGTCATAGGAAATATCAGTCATGGGCGGTCACCTTGAAAACAGGAATATCAGATGCAGATTCGGATGGCGCGACCGCTTGCACGCGGTCCCCAGTTTGATCTGTCGCTTGGTGCAACAATCGAGCGGAAATACGCATGCCATTGTCCAAGTCAACCACGCCGACGTGGTAGATGCCCTCGCCTTTGAAGCGCAAAGGGGGCTTACGGATCGTGGTCCAACTCGCCAAGGTGCCACTGGCAGTCACGGCAATGGCTGAAAAACGGCGCCCCAAACAGTGGGCACAAACCATCGGTGAACGCTGTGTCAAGGTCTGGCAATCCTGGCATTGGTATGCCGTCAAACTGGGCAACAGGTCATGCGTTGTCATGCCTCGCGCTCCAAAATATGAACTGTGCAGGCCACACCCGTGCCGCCCAAATTGTGGGTCATGCCAATCGCGGCATCTTTGACTTGGTTGCTGTGCTCTCCGCGTAATTGCAGCGCCACTTCCACAATTTGCCCCACACCCGTGGCACCCACGGGATGACCCTTGGCCAACAAGCCGCCACTGGGATTGATCACGACATCGCCTTGCATGCCAGTGCGGCCTTGCGCCGCCCAGCGCCCACCTTCACCGCGCGGCACCAGGCCGAGGTCTTCGCTGTCAATGATTTCGGCGATTGAAAAACAATCATGCAGCTCCACCAGGTCAATGTTGGCGGGTTGCAAACCTGACTGCTGATAGGCTTGCTTGGCCGCCAACACCGTCGCTTCAAAGGTGCACAAATCAGGGTGTTGCGAAACCCTGGCAGAGCCACTGGTTTGCGCGCTGGCCATCACCCTGACGCGGGCTTGTCGTTGCGGACTGGCAAGCATTTCCTTGGCACAGACCACCACGGCGGCCGCGCCATCGCTGGGCGGACAGCAATCGAACAATTGCAAAGGATCGGCAATCATGGCGGATGCACACACCTGCGCCAAAGACAGGTCGGCGCCCATTTGAGCCAATGGGTTTTTCAAGCCGTGGGCTTTGTTTTTGATGACAACCGCTGCGATGTCTTCACGCGTGGTGCCATGTTGACGTGCATGTGATCGCCAAGCCAACCCAAACAAACCGGGAAAGGTCAAGCCGCTCATGCCATCGTATTCATTGTCCATGGCGCAATTGAGCGCGGTGGTCATTTCGGTGGTACTGGCATGGGTCATGGTTTCAACACCCACCACCAGCACGGCATCACACATGCCGCTGGCAACCATCAAGCAAGCGTGGCGAAAGGCAATACCGCCGGAAGCACAGGCACCCTCGACCTTGGTACAAGGTACGCCGGTCAAGCCGAGTTGCTCTGCCACCAGCCCCGCCAAAACTTCCTTGCCGTTCAAAGGACCGCTGATGAAATTGCCCAAATACACTGCACCAATGCGGTCTCGGTCAATGCCAGATTGCACCAGGGCCTGCGCACCGGCGTCTACCGCCAAAGCTTCAATCGGCAGGACATGCTTGCCAAAGTAGGTCGAGCCCGTGCCTGCCACATAAACATCACGCATCATGAACCACCTTGGCTGAGTTGCGCACGCAACGTGGTTTTCAAAATTTTGCCGTAATTGTTTTTGGGCAAGTCTGTGACAAAGTGGTAGTCACGCGGACGCTTGAACCTGGCAAGGTTATCCAGGCACAGGGTGTCGAGTGCATTCGCATCCACATGCACGCCCGGCTTGCAAACCACAAAAGCCACGGGTTCTTCTCCCAAATCGGCGCTGGCCGCCCCAACCACGGAGACCTCAGCCACCGCCGGGTGCCGCATCAGCACCTCTTCAATCTCGCGAGGGTAAATATTGCTGCCTCCACGGATGATCAAGTCTTTGGAGCGGTCTCGCAATGTCAAATAACCCCATTCATCAAGCGAGCCAATGTCGCCAGTCCATAACCAACCATCGCGGATCGCAGCGCTGGTGGCGGCCGGGTTGTTCCAATAGCCCCGCATGCGGGTATCGCTGCGGGTCACGACTTCGCCAGGCTCTCCCCAAGGCAGGTCTCGCCCGTTGGGGTCAACCACCCGCACTTCAATGCCTGTGCGGGCAGTGCCACAGGAGGCCAAACGTGCAAGATGCGCCGCATCTTGGTTGCCTTCGTGGTCTTGCTTTGACAAGCAGGTGATCGTCATGGGACTTTCGCCTTGGCCATAAATTTGCACCATGCGTGGGCCAAACACCTTCAAGCAGGCCAGCAGATCGGCGACATACATCGGACCGCCACCATACGTGATGGTTTGCAAATGACCCGCTGGATTGGTCAAGCCAGGGCTGCAGCGCAACATGCGGGTCAGCATGGTGGGTGCAGCAAAAAAAGTCACGCGAGGGTAACGCTGCAACGCCTCAAACACCCATTCGGGGTCGAAGGCAGCTTGAACCACCTGATGCCCTCCATTGAACAAGTGCGGCAAGCTGTACAAACCGGAGCCATGCGACAAAGGAGCGACATGCAAATGGGTGTCACCAGCCTGCACCTGCTCAATGTCTGCCCCGTATTGCAAACACATTTGCAACAAATTTCGGTGAGACAGCATCGCGCCTTTGGGCACGCCGGTTGTGCCACTGGTGTAAAAAATCCACGCGACATCATCTGGCTCGAAGTCAGCCACCTCGGCGGGCGCATGACCAAGCAACTGCTGGTAATCATCGTCATCGACTGACAACATGACCATGGTGTTCAACAGGTCTGCCATGGACACGCGCAAACCTTCATGCAGTTTGTCACTGCAAAACAATGCATGGGCGCCCGAGTCGTTGGCAATGTGCCTGACTTCCTTGGGGTGCAATTTGGCATTCACAGGAACCGGACACAAGCCGGCTACCCAACAAGCAAACAGGGTTTCAAAAAAAGCTTGCCTGTTTTCCATGCACACAATGACCCGCTGCCCTTGCTGCAAACCCCATTGCTGCTGCATGGCCCCAGCCAATGCGCGCACCCGCTGGGCCAGAGCCGCGTAGGTGATGGTGTGACCTGTGCAAGTCACGGCGGGTAAAAGGGGATGGCTTCGTGCGCGGCTTAAAAAAGGCAATGCAATGTTCATAGCCGAGGCGGCATCCGACTGTGCCAGTCTGTGACCCGCTGGAACGCACTGCCAGCCCGAACCAAGGTGGCTTCATCCAAATGACCCGCAACCAACTGGATGGCCACCGGCGTGCGTTTGCCAGTGAAACCAGCCGGCAATGTGATCGTGGGATTGCCGGTCATGTCAAACGGCGCGGTGTATTTGATCAGTCTGGCCAATTCGGAAGGAACGGTGCCAATCACCGCCATTTCTTGATGGGTGGGAGACGCCATGGGCTGCGCAGGTATGAGCAGCAAATCGCAATGCTGGAAAAACCCCCGAACAGCACCGGTGAGTGCCCGACGACGCAACCCGATTTTTTGAATCTCTGATGAAGAGACCGTGCGCCCAAACTCGATCAAGCCATCCAAGCCTGGGCCATACAGTTGCTTGTTTTGGGGATGCCATGGCTCGTGCGCCACAGCGGTTTCCACGGCACAGGCGGTGCCCCAATCGGCGACCGCATCGCTGACATCCGGAAACCGAACACGGCGCATGTCTGCGCCCAGCGATTGCAAGACCTTGAATGCAGATTCCACCGCGGTTTGCATGTCCGCATCCAGTCCCGAGCAATAGTCTTCGTCAAAACCAATGCGCAATCCCTGCAAATGGGATGCATTGCCTGACACGTAGTCC
Organism: Bordetella parapertussis; assembly: GCA_945890735.1. Classification (GTDB taxonomy): domain Bacteria; phylum Pseudomonadota; class Gammaproteobacteria; order Burkholderiales; family Burkholderiaceae_C; genus Limnohabitans. The sequence continues at coordinate 40,098 of CAMDCZ010000005.1, forward strand.
GGGACCGGTGCATGCAAAGCAACGCTGTCGAGTGGGTCAGCACCGGCGATCAGGCCCAGCATGTGACCGCAATCCATGGCGGTTCGCGCCATGGGACCAATGTGGTCCAGGGATGCAGCCAATTCAAACGCACCATGCACAGACACCCTGGCCCATGTGGGTTTGAGACCAGTCACGCCATTGGCTGCCGATGGAAAACGGATCGAGCCACCGGTATCCGTGCCGATGGCCGCGAAACACAAGCCAGCAGCAACCGCCACGCCCGAGCCACTGGAAGATGCACCCGACCAATGGTCTTCGTGCCAGGGGTTTACTGGGGGCGGCACTTGGGGATGGTGGTCGGCAAACGCGGCTTCGGTCATGGTCAACTTGCCCAGTAAAACAGTGCCTGCCTCCCGTAAACGTTTGACCACCGTGCCGTCATAGGTCGGCATGAAGTCCCGCATCATCGGCATACCAGCTGCTGTGACGATGTTGTTTGTGTAGCAAAGGTCTTTCAACGCAATTGGCACGCCATGCAAGGGACTGAGGATCTGCCGGCGCATGATCATGGCCTCAGCTTGTCTGGCCTGCTGCAAGGCAACCTCATGGGACACGGTTGCATACGACAACAAACGCTGATCCACACGCGCGATGCGCGCGAGCATCATTTCCGTGAGCTCGACTGGTGACAGTTTCTTGCTGTGCAGCAAACTCGCCAGAGCATGGGCGTCTAGGAATGCAAGTTGGTCGTCTGTCACTTTGTGATCACCCGCGCTCAATATGGCAGTAGCCTTGGGCATCGATGGTCGCCACATGGCCGGTGTGCATCCAACCCGCATCGTCAATCGCTAATTGGGTTTGCTCTGGTTCCTCCCAATATGCACGCATCAACAGGTAACCCCGAAGACACAGTTGTCCCCGGGTACCGACAGGCACGATGCGCCCCTGCTGATCAACCACCTTGGCCTGCACATGGGGGTGGACGCGCCCGACCGTGCTTGTGCGTCGCTCAACAGCATCGGATGCGTGGGTTTGAAACGCCATGGCAGTGGTTTCAGCCATGCCAAAGCCTACTGTGACTTGCTGCATGTGCAGTGTCCGAATCACCGCATGCATGGTGTCCGGTGGGCAAGGAGCACCCGCCATGATGCCGGTGCGCAAACAGCTCACATCCCATTGCTTCACCGAAGGGTCTGCGAGCATGGACGCAAACATCTCTGGCTCACCATGCAAAGCGGTACAACGGAGTTGATGAACCGCGCGAAGAGTCGCAGCAGCATCAAAGCTGGCGCCCGGAAAAACCATGGCGGCACCCACGGCAGTGGCCGTCAATGCGCCCAGCACCATGCCAAAGCGATGGTTCAGGGCAATCGGTAGGCACAGACGGTCTTCATGGGTCAATGCCATGGACTTGGCGGCAAAGCGAGCGTTGTTCACCAGGCTGAAATGCGACAGCGTGACCGCCTTGGATGCGCTGGGGTCAGCGTGGTTGCGCCGAGTGAACTGAACATGGATCACATCATCCGGGTCGAGCGAGGCGGTCAATGCCTTGAGCCGCGCGTGCTGCGCTGGCCCAGACTGGTTCAAAAACTCTTTGAAACGCAGCGCGCGAACAGGCACAGGCTGCTTGGCTGCCTGGATTGGCGTCAGCGACAAATCATCCAAAACCACCACATGCTTGAGGTGCTCAAGGCGCAACGATGTCAAATCACCTACAGGCCCCGGCCGGTCTATCTCTGGTGCCAATTCGCGCAAAGTGTCCAGGTGATCTTTGGCCTCGCTGCCGGGGGCCATCACCAACATGCGGCAACGCACCTTGTTCAAGGCATGTTCAAGCTCACTCCCCTGGCAGTCACCAGGGATGCTGACCAACACCGCGCCGATGCGCGCAGTGGCAAACAAGGTCAGCAGCCATTCCAAACGGTTGGGCGACCAAATGCCAACTCGGTTGCCTCGGCGTATGCCCAAGGCCAACATGGCTGCAGCCATCTCATCGGTTTGCTTTTGCAAGTCGTACCAGCTCAGTCGCTGGTTCTGCGCCACAAAGACTGCCGCATCACGGGAACCATGGCGGGCGACTGTGCGGTCCAGCAATTCGGGCAGTGTGGCGAAATGCAGCGCGGCTTCTGTCGAACCCGCCACAAAGGACAAGGTCCCGTGCGGACGCCCGGCAGTGTTGGCACCGCCTTTGACCCACTCGGACAAAAAAGGATTGTTCGACACGTTAGCCTGCTTCTCGCTGCCAGAAGTTGGAGAGCGTGATCAGAAGTTGCGCCAGTCGCCGGACTGCTCAAACGCATGGGCAGCGCGGTAAATGGTGGACTCGTCCCAATGCTTGCCGATCAACTGCATGCCAATCGGTAAACCATTGGACATGCCGCATGGCACGCTCATGGCGGGGTGGCCGGTGACATCCAGCGGCGAAGTGTTGCCCAGCATTTCCAGGGCACGTTGCACATACAGCTTGAGTGAGGCGTTGGCTGGCGGCAGCGGTGTGGATTTCATCGGCAAGGTGGGCAGCAACAACAGGTCATAACGCGCTAATGCAGTGTCATAGGCCTTGGCCAGCACACGACTCAGGTTTTGGGCCTTGGCATAAAAATGGCCACGGTAGTTTTTGATGAAATATTCACCCGCCATCATGGAAACCTTGAGGGATGGAGAAAGTTCATCGGCACGGGCACGCCAAGCCGAATGCGCGTCCAACAAGCTGGTGGTGTAAAGGCCCTTCCAGTTAAAGCCCATGCCGTTGCCATTCATCATCTGCGCTTGCAGACCTTCCACCGCAATCGCAGTCCAAATCGCAGGGCCATCCATGTGCATCGGCACTGACACATCTTCCACAATCGCACCCATGGCACGCAAGCGATCGGCGGCCTGGCGAACTTTGTGGTCTACATCCGATTCGCTGTCAGCGCGGTTGAAGCCTTCGAGCAACACACCGATGCGCAAACCGGATACGCCACGGCCCAAAGCGGCGGTGTAACGGTCGACACGGGGGCTGTATTGGCGGGGATCCAAACCGTCTGCACCCGCAATCACCTCCAACAACAAAGCGTTGTCAGCAACGTTGGCCGTCATGGGGCCAGCGTGGTCAATCGTGGCTTCGATCGGCATGACACCGGTGTAAGGCACCAAACCGTGGGTCGGTTTCATGCCATAGATGCCACACCAGGAGGCCGGCATGCGAATCGAACCACCTTGGTCTCCACCAATGGCCATTTCAATTTCGCCGGCACCCACCAAGGCAGCCGAACCAGAAGACGAACCACCTGCTGAATAGCCATAACGGTAAGGGTTGTGGACCGGACCGGCTGCACAGGTGTGACTGCCGCCAGACAAACAGAAATATTCGCAATGGGCCTTTCCCGCAATCGTGCCGCCTGCATCCAAGATGCGCGTCACCAAGGTGGCATCCACATCAGGCACATAGCCTTCCAGCGAAGACGAGCCGTTCATCATGGGAACGCCCGCCAAGCAAACATTGTCTTTGAGCACCACACGCTTGCCAGACAAGGGGCCATGGGCCGCGCCGCGCACCTCACTCTTGACAGCCCAGGCGTTCAAGGGGTTATCGGCTTGGCTGGGCTTGATGCCTGGTGTGCGGGGGTAACGCACCGGTGGAAGGTTGTCAGGCAACTGCGTGAGTCGGTCATAAGACTGGAATGTGCCCTCCATGATCTCCAAGTACTCAGCCACTTCACGAGAAGACATGTTCATGTGCAATGACTCGACGATGGCGTGCATCTGATCGACAGTAGGACGTTTAACAGTTGACATGATTCCCCCGGGGCCTGCGGCCATTGAATCTGCTGCGGCAACATGAGACCGCTTGTTGGTTGATGTGGATTTGGCAGATGAGCGTTCGCTTGAAAACGAAGACACTGCCACCGTTGGTGACGGGTTGGAAACCTGTGTCACCGGCGATGGATAAGCTTTGGCAGCCTGCGCAGGAAGCGCGCCGGCATGGGATGAGGCTGAAGGTGGGCTGTGCGTCATCCGCGCGGAACCCATGCCCAGCAATTCACTCAGGCCGCCACCGCGCAACTCATGGGCGTGCAGTTCTTTGAGGATGGTGCCGCGCTCAAACACCGCCACGCGGTGCGCCACATCCAGCACCAAATCCAAATTTTGTTCAACAATGATCAAGGCCAAGCCAAACTCATCGCGCAACCTTGCCAAGGTCGTGCCAATCTCTTGAACGATAGACGGTTGGATACCTTCACTGGGCTCATCCAGCAGCAGCAACCAGGGTTTGGGCACCAAGGCTCTGGCCAAGGCCAATATCTGCTGCTCACCCCCCGAAAGGGATCCGCCTTTTCGGTCCAGCAAGACACGCAGACGGGGGAATTGGTCAACCACCCGCTCCACCGATTGTTCTTCGGTTTCACCAATGTCCTCGCGCCAGGCCATTCGCAGATTTTCCAGGGCAGACAAGCCGGGCAAGATACCTCGCCCCTGCGGGACATAGCCCATGCCCATCTGTGAGCGAAGGTGTGCAGGTGAGCCGGTTGCGTCAGTGCCATCGAGCTCAATGCGGCCACCGGTAGAGGGCATCAGACCCATGATGACTTTGAGCAAGGTGGTTTTGCCCATGCCGTTGTGGCCGACGATGCCCACGGCTTCTCCCTCATGGATCTGCAGATTTACACCATGCAAAACCGGGACACGGCCATATCCGGCTCGCAGATCAGCCACCTGCAGCACGACATCAGCGCGCTCGAAATGGCCTGCAATGGGGTTGTGTGACTCAGCCATGCTTATTTTGCCCGGTTGCCTATGTAAACCTCACGCACCTTCGCGTTGTTCATGACCGCATCGGTGGCCCCCTCCATCAACACGGCACCCTGGTGCAGCACCGTGACCGACCCACCCAGCATGCGAACGAAATTCATGTCGTGGTCAACCACCACCACCGCTGATTGCTGATTGATGCCGTGAATCAAAGACACCAAGCGATCGGCTTCTGCGCCTGTGATGCCAGCAGCAGGCTCATCGAGCAACACCAGTTTGGGTCGCTGACACAGCACCAAGCCAATTTCAACAATCTGCCGCTGGCCATGCGCGAGTTCTCCCACCATGCGGCGCATTTGGGACTGCAAGCCCAACTCGACAATGATGCGATCGACTTCGGCGGAAGCCCCTTTTTTGCCATGAATGCGCCGCGCAGACAGCCACAGGTTTTCCCAGACAGTCAAGCCATTCATGACCGATGGAACTTGGGTTTTGATGCCCACACCGAGTTGCACAATTTCGTGTGGACGCCAGCCAGTGACATCTTGACCACGAATGAAAACCCTGCCGTGGCTGTGATTGATTTGGTACTGACCAGTCAGGCATTTGAAAAAAGTACTTTTGCCCGCGCCGTTGGGACCAATCAGACAACGCAGTTCACGTTCACGCAAACTGAAATTGACGTTATTGACCGCCAAAACCCCGCCGAAACGCATCGACAGGTCGCGGGTCTCCACAATCATTTCACTCATGGTTTTGTCCCGCTTTGCCGTGTTCGACACCCGCACCGAGCTGCCTGCGCTCACCGCCACGGCGGCGCATGCTGTTGGAGCGGGCACGGCTGACACTGCGCTGTCCGTGCTGTTTGCGCCAGCCCATCACAGTGGGCAACAAACCACGGGGCAGCAGCAACACCACCAACACCAAAATCCCACCAATGACCAAAGAGTTGTCGATGAAGGTTTGCTCACCCAGCAACAACTTCATGGTGCCCAGCAATACCGCGCCGATCACAGGACCCATCAATGTGCCCAAACCACCGGCAATGACCCAAATGATGACTTCAACCGATTGGCCCAGACCAAACAGGGCCGGGGTGACAATTTCAGCCCAACTGGCAAAAAGACAACCCGCCATGCCAGCCATGGCAGCCGACAAAGAAAAAATCGCGGTTTTGTAAGCAGGCGCGTTGTAACCCAGTAGTTCGATGCGCGCCTCGTTTTCGCGGATGCCCAACAAAATCCGTCCAAATGCGCTGGATAAAACCCAGCGTGAGACCAGGTAGCACAACACCAGACAACACAGCACCACGTAATAGAGCGCGGTGCCGAAAATCGGGGTAGAGGGGTCGCCTGGGACATTCAAGATGGGGAACGCGGGAATGCCATTGAAACCGCCCAAGCGTGCGTTGCCAATGCTGTAAGCGTCACCGGCTGTGGCACCCATGAACTTGGCCAAAATCAACGAGAAGACCAAGGTGATCACACCCATGTAGACATCGCTGATGCGACCATAAAACATCATGGCACCAATCAACGCGGCCACAAAAGCGGGCAACACGATCGCAAAAATCCAGGCAGCAGTGCTCTCCCCCAGGTTCATGGAAGTGATCGCATAGGTGTAAGCACCGAGCCCGAAATAAGCCGCATGCCCAAAACTCAAGATGCCGGCATAGCCCCACATCAAACCGAGGGACAAAGCGAACAACGCCCAGATACCCAGCAAGGTAGGGGTGTTGGTATCAAACCCGGCAGGCAACAGCAGCAGCAAGATGAAGATGGCAATGACCCAACCCCAATGGGTGCGGCCGGCGCTGGTGAAATTGGCGGCATCTCCGATCATGGCGCGTTACGGAAAAAGCGGCCCGTGATTCCTTGGGGCATCAGACGCAACAGCACCACCGCGAATGCCAACATGGCGATTTCTCCAATGACAGGGGTAGAGCCAAATGAGACCACCTGGTTGATGGTGCCAAAAATAACCGAACTGGACAGCGTGCCAGTGATGATGGCAGCGCCGCCCGTGATCACCGTGATGAAGGCCTTGGCAATGTATGCCCCGCCGGAGGACGGCAGCAGTCCCGTGAGGGGTGCCAACACACCACCGGCCAGGCCAGACAAGGCTGCACCCACCGTGAAAGTCCACATGTAAACACGTTTCGGGTCATAACCGAGGGAGGATGCGACATCGGCACTCTGCATGGCACCGCGGGCCACCAAACCAAAACGGGTGAAACGCATCACCAACCACATACAGATGATCAACAAGGTGGCAATGCCGATGATGAACAGGTTGTAGCCACCCATTTGAAACTCACCCAACTCATAGCCGGGGATAGGGGCAGGCACACTGACGGCCGTGTTGCCAAAGATGAAGGTGACTATGCCAACGATCAGCAAAGACAGGCCCCAGGTAGCCAACATGGTGTCGATCATGCGACCGTAGAGCTGTCGAACCACCAAGCGTTCAACCAGCAAGCCCAGAATGCCAACCACCAAAGGGGCAATCACGAGCATGGCGAGGTAAATATTGACGCCGGCTTTGGCACACGCGATCGTGGTGTAGCCGCCAACCATCACGAACTCTCCATGCGCCAGGTTGATCACCCGCATCATGCCAAAAACGACCGCAAGTCCGGCACTGGTCAGCACCAAAAAAGCAATCATGTAAATGATTTCTAAGAAAACGACCGCGGCGTAATCCATTGCAACTTTCTCAAACGTGAGCGTCCATGCCCGCCAGGACATGGACGCCATCCGACATTAGATTTTGACTTCGTACTGTTTGTTTTCTTTCGGATTTTTTTGCAAGTCGCAAAATTGCAGCGTGTCTGATGGTGGACGTGCTTTGAACTGCTGCTTGATCGTCAGCTTTTGGTTTTTCACTTCCATCACATTGATATCCAAGATCGCGTGGTGGGTTTTGGGGTCAAGCGTGACCGTACCGCCTGGGCCCTGGATGCTGATGCCAGATTCAATGGCGGCCAACATTTTTTCACGGTCGAGCGAACCGGCTTTCTTGACACAAGCCGCCCACAGCATGATGCCTTGGTACTGAGAAACCGCGATTTCGTGCACCAACTTGGTGTTGCCAAAACGCTTGGCCCATTTGGCCAAAAAGTCTTTGTTGGCTGCATTGGTGTTTTCTTGGCTGTAGTTACCCGCGATCAAAATGCCATCGCCCTCAGCGGCAGACAAGGCCAAGTGTTCGTTGCCCACACCAAAGGTGGTGGAGCACAACGGGATTTTCTTGTTCATGCCAGAGGCTGCCCATTGACGGAAGAAGGACATATGGGCACCACCGACCAATGCAGCCACCACAAACTTGGGTTTTTCTTGCTGAATTTTGGCGATGGTGGATCCAAAGTCGGAGACATCCAAGGGGAAGAAGCTGCTTTGCAGTACTTTGCCGCCACCCTTGTTGATGTAGTGGGTCAGCCACTTGGAAGTGATTTGGCCGTAGTTGTAATCAGCCGCCAACACATAAGCGGTTTTGCCCCACTGCTTGAGGGCCACTTCGACAATCGGCTCGACCGCCTGGGCTGGGGTTGTGCCGGTGCAGACAACGTTGCGATCACACACACCGCCTTCATACAAGACGTTATAGAAATACAGTGAGTTGGCGCGGTGGAAGGTCTGGCGAATCGCCTCGCGTGAAGCGGAGGTGATGCCACCATGGGTCACATCCACTTTGTCATCGCGCGTCAACTGCTGGGCGTACTTGGTATAGAGCGCGATGTCAGACTGAGAGTCGTATTGAACGACTTGGATTTTGCGGCCCAACAAACCACCGGTTGCATTGATCTCTTCAGCCGCCAGGGTGGTAGCCATGACCATGGGCTTGCCATAGGCATCCAGGTTGCCGGAGTTGTCCAAAATCGAGCCCAATTTGATGGGCGAACCTTGGGCCAAAACCATTTCAAATGGGATGCTTGCACCCAGCACAGTCAAACCGGCTGAACCTGTACCCGCTAAAAACCGACGGCGAGAAAAACTCATACTGCTACTCCTGAATGTAGAGCGATGTGCTCATGGGTTGGTGAAACGAAAATGGAAATGACAAGCCAGCCAATCATCAAGGTTTGTCACCTTTGCCAGCTTTGCCCGATGCGGCATCGATAGAGCCGGATAAATCGACCCCAATTTGGTCGCCGATGCTTTTCAGGGCTGGCAATTGCAATGCCATGCCCAAGATGCTGTCCATGACTTGGGTGACCGGGGGCTTGCCAGCACCGCCATCGCCGGATGCGCCGCCAGACGTGCTTTGGCCAGCCCCGTTGGTCGCCCCAAAGCCACTCACATGGTTGATTCGAATGCTGTCGATTTTTTCGATGGGACGCATCATGTGCGACATGATTTCAGGCAAGCGATCGAGTCGGTACTGCTCAAGCTTCATGTGCAAGACTGGCGTGCTGAGGGCATTTTCGGCATCGATCAACGCACGCGAGCCTTCAGACTCAGCGAGCATGCGCGCTTTGTCTGCAGTGGCTTTGGTGTGGGTGGCTTCAGCTTCCGCTTTGGCGCGCCTGAGCAGCACGGTAACCTCAGTGGCTGCATTGGCCTCGGCCACTTCACCAGCTTCTTTGACACGCTTGACGGCCATTTCAAGCGAGCGGTCAGCGATGGCGCGCTCGCGGTCTGTTTGGACTTTTTCTTGCGCCAAGATCACTTCGGTGCGAGCCAGCTCTGCGGCGGCCTGCGCATGTGCCTCTTCGGCTTGCTTGGCGGACAGGGTGATCGCGCTTTCGATTTTCCGAACCTCTGAATTGAGCTGTGATTCAATTTCGGACTTGCGCAGCTCACGCTGCTTTTCAATCTCACGCATGCGGGTGTCTTGCTCACGGGCGATGCGGGCTGCCTCGGTGGCGGCTTGTGATTCTTCGCGCGATTTCGCCGTTTCAGCATCGCTTTGCGCCTTGATTTTTTCCAGCTCCAACCGTTGGCTGATTTGGGCCTCTTCCTCTTGTTGATTCAATAACAAGCGCTGCTTGGTGGCATCGAGTTGGGTTTGCCGAACAGAGATGTCTGCTTCGGATTCAATTTGCACCCGCTTTTTACGGTTGACTGCAATGATCTCTGCCAAACGACGCATACCCACTGAATTGAAGGCATTGTTTTCATCCAACGCAGAAAATGAGGTTTGGTCTAAGCGGGTCAAAGACACCGAGTCGAGCACCACACCGTTTTCAGCCAGGTTGCCCTTGAGCAAAGCAGATATGTCGGCGACAAACTGAGAACGTTTTTCATGGATTTGATCCATGGTGCGACTGGCTGCAACGGCTTGCACCGCATCGATGAAACGGCCTTCGAGCAAATTGCGCATGCCTTCGGGGTTGAACGCCTTGGAACCCAGCGACTGGGCAGCAGTGGCCACACCCTCGGTCGTGGGTTGAACCCGGACATAAAACTCCAGTTCTGCATCCACCCGCATCCGGTCTTCGGTGATGAGAGATTTTTCTGCAATCCGACGAACTTCAACACGGATGGTGCGCAGGTTGATTTCATCGATCTTGTGCAAAAACGGCAACGAGAGACAGCCGCCTGAAATCAGTGTTTTTTGGCCACCAAAACCCGTGCGGATGATGGCGATGTCTCGGCTGGATTTCCGGTAAAAGTGATTCAGAAAGGTGACCAAAACCGCGATCACCACCACAAACACAACGATGCCAAAGAGCCAAGCGAGAACAACCATGTTTATTCCTCAAGTTCAGTGTCGAGCTGCAACTTTTGAATAATAGGAATAAAAAATTGTTTGCCTCTTGGTGATTCCCCTGTCAGGGTTGCCCCTGCTTTTGGACCGAGTTTGTCAGCTCAGACCCAACAAGCGAACCGCGTTGTCTTTCAAGATACCGGGCATGACCTCGGGCTTGAACCCTGCCACCTCGAAGTCTTTCATCCAGCGCTCGGGGGTGATCAGGGGGTAATCGCTGCCAAACAAGACCCGGTCTTTCAGCAAAGTGTTCGAGTACTGAACCAGGCTTTTCGGAAAATACTTGGGGCTCCAGCCGGAGAGGTCAATCCAGACATTGGGCTTGTGCATGGCCACGCTCAAAGCTTCGTCCTGCCAAGGAAAACTGGGGTGAGCCATGACAATTTGCATGTCCCCCCAATCGGCAGCCACCTCGTCCAGGTGCATCGGGTTGCTGTAGGCCAACTTCAAGCCGCCGCCGCAACGCATGCCAGAGCCAATGCCGCTGTGACCGGTATGGAAAATCGCTGGCAGCTTGTGCGCGTTGATCACCTCGTAAATCGGCCAGGCCATCTTGTCGTAGGGATGGTAGCCCTGGACCGTGGGGTGGAATTTAAAGCCGCGCACGCCCTCCTCCTTGATCAGGCGCTCGGCCTCACGCGCACCCATCTTGCCTTTGTGCGGGTCGATGCTGGCAAAGGCCATCATCATGTCGCTGTTGTCGCGCGCTGCTTTGGCGATTTCTTCGTTGGGTATGCGACGGCGCCCCATCTGCGACTCGGCGTCCACCGTGAACATCACCAAACCGATCTTGCGCTCACGGTAATAGGCCACGGTTTCTTCAATGGTCGGGCGGCGGTTCGAGCCGAAGTATTTATCGGCAGCGCGGTCGTATTCCTCGCCATAGTTGTCAAATGGGTTCCAGCAGCTCACCTCGGCGTGGGTGTGGATGTCTATCGCAATCAAGTCGGCGTGGTTCATGGTCGAATAAGATCCTTTGAAGCAACTATAACGACCAGAGACTGAGCGCATGACAACAGAACTTCAACTCGACATGCAGGGTGACGTGGCCATCGTGCGCATCACACGCCCTGCCAAGCGCAACGCCCTGAACGACGGCCTGATCCTCGCGCTGCGTCAAACCTTTGACACCCTGCCCACCCACGCCAAGGCCGCGGTTTTGTGCGGCGAAGGCGAGCACTTTTGCGCGGGCCTCGACCTGAGCGAACTGCAAACCAGGGATGCCGGTGAAGGCATGCAGCATTCGCGCATGTGGCACAGCGCATTTGAGCGGATTCAGTTTGGTGCGGTGCCTGTGGTCGCTGCCCTGCAAGGCGCGGTGGTCGGTGGCGGTTTGGAGTTGGCCGCGTCCTGCCACATCCGCGTGGCCGACGACAGCACTTTTTACGCCTTGCCCGAAGGCACGCGCGGCATTTTTGTCGGCGGCGGTGGCGCAGTGCGCATCCCCAAACTCATTGGTGTGGCCCGCATGACAGACATGATGATGACCGGGCGTGTCTACAACGCGGTTGACGGCGAACGGGCTGGATTTGCACAGTACCTCGTCCCTGCTGGGACCGCCTTTGACAAGGCCCTCGAACTGGCCAATCGCATTGCCACCAACGCACCCTTGACCAACTACGCGCTGATGCATGCCCTGCCACGTATCGCCGAGCAAGCCGCTGACCATGGCTTTGTCACTGAATCTTTAATGTCTTCCATCACCCAAGCTGCGCCCGAGGCCAAGGCCCGTGTCGAAGCCTTTTTGCAAGGCCGCGCAGCCAAAGTGGACCGCGCATGACAACGCCGGCCAAGTACCGCGCCATGCGCTACGGCATCACGCGGGTGACGCGTGCGCAAACGCCCGAGGGTGTGCAGTACGTGCAAGCCGAGCAGTCACTGCAAGACCATCCCCAGCGCATGACCGACAAACTGCTGCACTGGGCCCGGGTCTCACCCGATCGCACTTTCATGGCTCGGCGCAAACGCCTGCCGGACGGCAGCACCGGCGACTGGGAACACTTGGTGTACGCCCAGGCTTTGGCGGGTGCCCGTCGCATTGGCCAGGCCTTGCTGGGCCGACAGCTCAGCGCTGACAGACCCGTGGTGATCTTGAGCGAAAACAGCCTCGAACACGCTCTTTTGAGCATGGCCTGCATGATGGTGGGTGTGCCGTTTTGCCCGGTGTCGCCTGCCTATTCCACGGTCAGCCAAGACTTTGACAAGCTGCGCCATGTCTTGAAAACCCTCACACCTGGCTTGGTGTTCGCGGCAGACGCTGACAAATACGCCAAGGCGATCGCAGCCGCAGTGCCGCCCGATGTGGCGGTGGTGATCGCGCACGGGCAGCTGCACAACCGCCCTTGTACGCGCTGGGGTGCCTTGCTCGACATCCCTGATACCTCGGCGGTGGATGCGGCGATGCAAGCCACTGGCCCCGACACCATCGTGAAGTTTTTGTTCACCTCGGGTTCGACCAACATGCCCAAGGCTGTGATCAACACCCACCGCATGTGGTGCGCCAACCAACAACAAATGTGGCAGTCCATGCCCGTGTTGGGCGAAGCGCCACCCGTGCTGGTCGATTGGCTGCCCTGGAACCACACCTTTGGCGGCAACCACAACACCGGCCTGACCTTGTTTCACGGTGGCTCGCTCTACATCGACGACGGCAAACCAGTGCCCGCCTTGATGGGTGAGACCTTGCGCAACCTGCGTGACATCGCCCCAACCCTTTACTTCAATGTGCCGACTGGCTTGGAAGCGATCGCCAACGCGATGCACACCGACGATGTGCTCAGACGCAACCTGCTCAGCCGGGTGCGGATGTTTTTCTATTCAGGTGCGGCCTTGGCGCAACCGATCTGGGACAGTTTGCACGCCTCGCAAGAGCGCGAGGTGGGCGAGCGCATTGTGATGGGCACCGGGCTGGGCATGACCGAGTCTGGGCCGTTTGCGATTTTTGTGCCTCGCCCCGAGGTGCAGTCGGGTGACCTGGGCTTGCCGGCGGCCGGCATGCGCTTGAAGCTGGTTCCCATGGGTGACAAGGTCGAGGTGCGTTACCAAGGGCCCAACATCACGCCTGGCTATTGGCGTGCGCCAGAGGCCACCGCTGAAGCATTTGACGAAGAGGGCTATTTCAAAAGTGGTGACGCGGTGACCTGGATCGACCCCAACAACATCCACCTGGGTCTGAGATTCGATGGCCGCATTGCCGAAGACTTCAAGCTCGCCACCGGCACCTTTGTGAGCGTTGGGCCGCTGCGGGCCAAGATCATCGCGGCGGGCGCACCCTATGTGCAAGACGCGGTCATCACCGGCTTGAACCTCAAAGAAGTGGGCGCGATGCTGTTCACCACCCCCAAGGTCCGTGACTTGGCTGGCCTGCCAGCCAACACCCCCTTGGCCGAGGTGCTGGCACACCCCCAGGTGTTGGCGCATTTCCAAACCGTCTTGAACCAACTCGCGGCCCATGCCACCGGCAGCGCCAACCGCCTGGCACGCCTGTTGTTGCTGTCGGAACCGCCCTCCATCGACACCGGTGAGGTCACCGACAAAGGCTCGATCAACCAGCGCGCTGTGCTGAAACGCCGTGACCTCTTGGTCCAAGCTTTGCACCAAGGGACAGCCGATCATGTGTTGTTGCCCCAAGCGCTGAGCAGCCACTGACTCCCCCTCCACCGCTTTCCAAGCCACATCCTTTTCAAAGACGCACCATGAACACAACCCGCACCCCCAACCCCCCAGACACCCGCCGCCAGGTTTTGCAGGCACTGAGCCTGCCCTTGATCACGCCTTGGGCCGCATGGGCGCAAACCGCCGGTTTGCCCATCGAGCAGGTCAAGATCGTCAACGGTTTCCCCGCAGGCGGCACGGCGGACGCCACCAGCCGGCGCATTGGCGACAAAATGGCGGGCACTCCGTTGAGCAAAAACGCCGCTGTGGTGGAAAACAAAACCGGCGCGGCTGGGCGCATCGCGATCGACACTGTGAAAAACGGCCCGGCTGACGGCAGCAGCTTGTTGCTGACGCCTTATTCCATGATGGCGATCTACCCGCACATCTACAAAACCCTGAGTTACGACCCCTTCAAAGATTTCGCACCAGTGTGCATGGCCTCGTCCATGGTTCACGGTTTGGCGGTGGGTCCGATGGTGCCTGCGAGCGTGAAAACCGTGAAAGATTTTGTGGCCTGGTGCAAGGCCAACCCCAAGCAGGCCAATTACGGTTCCCCGGCTGCCGGTTCCACCCCCCATTTTTTGGGTGCGTTGCTGAGCTTGGAGACGGGCGTTGAGATTCAGCACGTGGCTTACCGTGGCTCGGTGCCCGGGGTGACCGACGTGATTGGTGGACAACTGGCCGCCATGTTGACGCCCCATGGCGACTTTTTGGCCAACCACCGCGCTGGCAAGATTCGCATCCTGGCCACTTCAGGCAAGAAACGCTCACCCTTTGTGCCCGAGGTGCCGACCTTTGCTGAGCAAGGTTTTCCAGCGCTGACCGCTGAAGAATGGTTTGGCTTCTTTGCCCCCGCCAAAACGCCTGCCAACGTGGTGAACGCTGCCAATGGGGTGATCAACCTGGCCATCAAAGACAAAGGCTTGCTGGATGCTTGGGCCATCCAAGGGCTGACCCCTTTAGGAGGCAGCGCGGATGAAATGGCCAAAGACCTCAGGCGCCAATTCGAGTATTGGGGCCCAATCGTCAAGCGCATTGGCTTCACTGCCGAATCTTGACTTGGCATGACCGGCCTGGAATTACACTCCCGGCTTCACCTTTTTTTGCCCCACAAGGACTGCCATGATCACCACCCCCTCCGGCCTGCAATACGAAGACACCCACACTGGCGAGGGCGAGACCGCCACTGCTGGTCAATACGTGACGGTGCACTACACCGGCTGGCTTTGGGACAACGGCGAAAAAGGCGCGAAATTCGACTCCAGCTTGGACCGCAACGACCCGTTCGAGTTTGGTTTGGGCCAAGGCATGGTGATCCAAGGCTGGGACGAGGGCGTGCAAGGCATGAAGATTGGCGGCAAGCGCAGCCTGCTGATCCCGGCCGAACTCGGCTATGGCGCTCGTGGCGCGGGCGGTGTCATTCCTCCGAATGCCACTTTGCTGTTCGAGGTGGAGCTGTTGGGCGTCGAGGGCTGAGGCTCAAACCGTGGCTGGTTTGAACACCCGAATACGCGCCACCATGTCCTCGCGGGATTGACGCTCGGTCATGCGCATATCGAACTCGGTTTGAAGGTTGAGCCAAAACCGGGCTTCCATGTTGAAGAACAAACCCAACCTCAAGGCGGTGTCGGGCGTGATTGGGCGGATGCCATTCACCAATTCGCTGATGCGACTTGGCGGCACATCGATATCTGCCGCCAATTGCCGCGCAGAAATGCCCATGGGCTTCATGAAGTCTTCCAACAAGATTTCGCCGGGATGAATTTCTGCCAATAAATCACTCATGTTTCACTCCTAATGGTAGTCCACGATTTCAACCTGGTGTGCGCCATCGGTTTGCCAGACAAAGCAGATGCGCCATTGGTCGTTCACGCGGATGCTGTGCTGTCCAGCGCGGTCCCCTTTCAAGGCTTCAAGTTGGTTGCCTGGCGGCACCCGCAAACTGATCAGAACCGTGGCCGCATGCATTTGCAGCAATTTGCGCCTGGCGACACGTTCGACGTTTTTGAAGCGAGGCACAGCCTGGCTTAGGAACAAAGCTTGGGTGTCGGCGCAAGCAAATGAATGGATCATGCCCGATGATATTCTGCAGTACAGAATCTGTAAAGCAGAAGCCTGATTACACTTGAAATAAAGCAAACCCCTCCCATTTACAGGGCTGATTGCATTCAGCCCTTATTTTCATGTCAGATCACCACCCAACCCCTCCGTCCGAGCCGACGGCCAACCCTGAGCCCGCCATGGACGCCAACCCGCACCCCGAACACGCCCCGCAACAGGAAGACCCGTTGAGCGTGGCCCAAGCTGAGGTCGCCAAGCTGACCGCGGTCAATGCTGAGCTGGCCGACCAGTTTTTGCGCGCCAAAGCCGAGGCCGAAAACGCCCGCCGTCGCGCCGAAGAGGAAATCTCCAAAGCCCGCAAGTTCGCGGTCGAGTCGTTTGCAGAAAGCTTGTTGCCGGTGACCGACAGTCTCACCGCCGGTTTGGCCATTGCCGACGCCACCGCCGAGCAACTGCGCGAAGGTTCGCAAGCCACGTTGCGCCAGCTCAAAAGCGCTTTAGAACGCCACAAAGTCATTGAAATCAATCCCGAGGCCGGTGCCAAGTTCGATCCGCACCAGCACCAAGCCATCTCGGTGGTGCCCGCCGAGCAAGAAGCCAACACCGTGGTCACCGTGCTGCAAAAGGGCTATTTGATTGCCGATCGGGTGCTGCGCCCTGCTTTGGTGACGGTTGCCGCGCCCAAATAAAGCCCAGGCTTACCCGATCTGACGGTTTTTTCAGGCCATGGGGGCTTGAAATCCAAAAACTTATCCACAGCTATTCAACATCGTTAAACAGGAATTGAGGCGGCCGCCTTCAGGGGCCAAATCACACAGGAGAAAAAAATGGGAAGAATCATTGGCATTGACCTCGGCACCACCAACTCGTGCGTGGCCATCATGGAAGGCAACACCACCAAGGTGATCGAGAACGCCGAAGGCGCGCGCACCACACCCTCCATCATTGCCTACCAAGAAGACGGTGAAATTTTGGTCGGTGCTTCCGCCAAACGCCAAGCCGTGACCAACCCGCGCAACACCTTGTACGCGGTCAAGCGACTGATCGGCCGCAAATTTGAAGAAAAAGAAGTCCAAAAAGACATCGACCTGATGCCCTACACCATCGCCAAAGCGGACAACGGCGACGCATGGGTGGAGGTACGCGGCAACAAATTGGCACCGCCCCAAATCAGCGCAGAGATTTTGCGCAAGATGAAGAAAACCGCCGAAGACTACCTGGGTGAAGAAGTGACAGAGGCCGTGATCACCGTGCCCGCTTACTTCAACGACGCCCAACGCCAAGCCACCAAAGACGCCGGTCGCATCGCAGGCTTGGATGTCAAGCGCATCATCAACGAACCCACGGCCGCAGCCTTGGCGTTCGGGCTGGACAAAACCGAAAAAGGCGATCGCAAGATCGCGGTGTACGACTTGGGTGGTGGCACGTTTGACGTGTCGATCATCGAGATTGCCGATGTCGATGGTGAAAAACAATTCGAGGTGCTGTCCACCAATGGCGACACCTTCTTGGGCGGCGAGGACTTTGACCAACGCATCATCGACTTCATCATCACCGAGTTCAAAAAGGAATCTGGCGTTGATTTGTCCAAAGATGTGTTGGCTTTGCAACGCCTGAAAGAAGCCGCCGAAAAAGCCAAGATCGAACTCTCCTCTTCCACCGGCACCGACATCAACCTGCCCTATGTCACGGCTGACGCGTCAGGCCCGAAACACCTGAACATCAAACTCAACCGTGCCAAGCTGGAAAGCCTGGTCGATGAGTTGATCGAGCGCACCATCGCGCCTTGCCGCACAGCGATCAAAGACGCTGGCGTGTCGGTCAGTGACATCGACGACGTGATCTTGGTGGGCGGCATGACCCGCATGCCCAAAGTGCAAGACAAGGTCAAAGAATTTTTCGGCCAAGAACCCCGCCGTGACGTCAACCCTGACGAAGCCGTGGCCGTGGGTGCCGCGATCCAAGGCCAAGTGCTGTCAGGTGACCGCAAAGACGTGTTGTTGTTGGACGTGACACCCCTGTCCTTGGGCATCGAAACATTGGGTGGCGTGATGACCAAAATGATCGTCAAAAACACCACCATTCCCACCAAGTTCGCACAGACCTTCTCCACCGCAGACGACAACCAACCAGCGGTCACCATCAAGGTTTACCAAGGCGAGCGTGAAATGGCGTCCGGCAACAAATCCTTGGGCGAGTTCAACTTAGAGGGCATTGCCCCCGCCGCACGTGGCACCCCACAAATTGAGGTGTCGTTTGACATCGATGCCAACGGTATCTTGCACGTGGGCGCGAAAGACAAGGCCACTGGCAAAGAAAACAAAATCACGATCAAGGCCAACTCGGGTTTGTCCGAAGCCGAGATCCAGCAGATGGTCAAAGATGCCGAGCTCAATGCCGCTGAAGACAAGAAAAAACTCGAGATCGTGCAAGCGCGCAACCAAGGTGACGCGGCGGTGCATGACGTCAAGAAATCCCTGACCGAGCACGGCGACAAGGTGGATGCGGCTGACAAAGAAAAAATCGAGGCAGCGGTCAAAGACCTGGAAGAGGCTTTAAAAGGCGAAGACAAAGATGCCATTCAAGCCAAAACCGAAACCCTGATGACCGCCGCACAAAAACTCGGTGAGATGGTCTATGCCGACAAACAAGCCAAGGAAGCCGCTGGCGCGGCTGGCAACGGCGGCGACCACAGCCACGACAAACCACAAGACGACAATGTGGTCGATGCTGAGGTCAAAGAAGTCAAGAAACCCTAAACCTTTCAACCCCGTGCGCCGTGTCCAAACCCTTCACCGGGTTGGCGCGGCGTTGGCACATTTCAGAACCTGATCACCATGGCCACCAAACGCGACTTTTACGAGATTCTGGGTGTACCCAAAAACGCCAGCGACGACGAGATCAAAAAGTCGTACCGCAAACTGGCGATGAAATACCACCCTGACCGCAACCAAGGTGATGCCGCCGCAGAAGTGAAATTCAAAGAGGCCAAAGAGGCCTATGAAATGCTGTCAGACGCGGAAAAGCGTGCAGCCTACGACCAGTATGGCCATGCCGGTGTCGACCCGAACATGCGCGGGGCAGCAGGCGCTGGTGGCTTTGGTGGTTTCGGTGAATCCTTTGGTGACATCTTCGGCGACATCTTTGGTCAAGCCAGACGGCAACAAGGCGGTGGTCGCCAGGTGTTTCGAGGCAATGATCTCAGCTATGCCATGGAGATCACGCTGGAGGAAGCCGCCGCAGGCAAGAAATCCGAGATACGCATCCCCAGTTATGACGAATGTGACACCTGCCACGGCAGCGGTGCCAAACCCGGCACCTCCGCCAAAACCTGCGGCACCTGCCAAGGTCAAGGCGTGGTGCAAATGCGCCAAGGTTTTTTCAGCGTGCAGCAAAACTGCCCGCACTGCCGAGGCAGCGGCAAGATCATCACCGACCCTTGCACCCCATGCCATGGCGAAGGCAAGATCAAGCGTCAAAAAACCTTGGAAATTTCGATCCCTGCAGGCATTGATGACGGCATGCGCATCCGCAGCACCGGCAACGGCGAGCCTGGCACCAATGGCGGCCCCCCAGGCGACCTCTACATTGAAATTCGACTGAAAAAACACGAGGTGTTCCAACGCGATGGCGACGACTTGCATTGCGCTGTGCCGATCAGTTTCACCACGGCCGCTTTGGGTGGCGAAATCAGTGTGCCCACCCTGAATGGCGAAGCCGCGATTGACCTGCCTGAAGGGACCCAAACCGGCAAGCAGTTCAGACTGCGCGGCAAAGGCATCAAGGGTGTACGGGCCAGCTTTCCCGGCGATTTGTATTGCCACATCACGGTGGAAACACCGGTCAAACTCAGCGAGCACCAACGCAAGTTGCTCAAAGAGCTGGATGAGTCGCTGAAAAAAGGGGGTGCCAAGCACTCCCCCACTGAATCAGGTTGGGCTGACAAGCTGAAAAATTTATTCAGCTGACAGCCGCGAGTGTCTGACTGCAAGCGCGGGGCCCTGGCGCGAGGACCCTGCCAGCGCGCTGTTTTTACAAAAACCGATCAAGCAATTTCCGGCTGTGACGGTCCAGCGTGGGCAAATCGCGGATCAGAAATTGCACACCGTGCGCATCCGCCACGATCAGGGTTTTGCCGCTCAAGCGCCGAATGTCTTCTTCGCCACGCAACACAAACTGCGCTTGCCCGCGGTTGGTTTGCACCGACCAGGTTGATGGGGTGGTGAAACTGCTGACCGCATCCACCCGCTGAATCTCCGGCATGAACTCGCGGGCTTGCAAAGCGGCTTGCACGGCCTGCTGTTGTGCGGATGGCAGCTGCAGGGGCTGCGCCAGCCAAAGCAATTCATGACCTTGGTCACTGAGCACAGACACCGCTTCATCGGGCGCGCCAATCGGAAATGCACGCACCACGGTCACACCGGTGTGCAACTCGCCGTCGATTTGCAGTTGCCACACACCCATGCGGTTTTGCGTCAATTCAAAATTCATGTGCGTGCCTCTCTTTCAGTGCCCAGCGTCAAGCCCTGCTCTTCGGCTTGCTTTTGTCGGGCTTGCGCCTCGTACAAACGCCAGTAGGCGCCTTGTGCCGCCAGCAATTCATCATGCTTGCCTTGCTCGACCAACTGACCATGCTCCATCACCACCAGGCGATCGGCACGGCGCAAGGTGGAGAGCCGGTGGGCAATGGCAATCGTGGTTCGTCCACGCACCAGGTTGTCCAGCGCATTTTGAATTTCTTGCTCGGTCTCTGTGTCCACCGAGGAGGTGGCCTCGTCCATGATCAAGATGCGCGGATCGATCAGCAAGGCCCGTGCGATCGAGATGCGTTGGCGCTCGCCACCGGACAAGCCCTGCCCGCGCTCTCCCACCAAAGAGTCGTAGCCCTGGGGTAAGCGCAAGATGAATTCATGGGCATGGGCAGCCCGTGCAGCGGCCACGATCTCGGCGCGGCTTGCACCTGATTTGCCGTAGGCAATGTTGTCAGCGATGGTGCCAAAAAACAAAAACGGCTCTTGCAAGACCAAACCGATGTGCCGTCTGTAGTCTGCAATGCGAATGTCTCTGATGTCGGTGCCGTCAATGCGAATCGCGCCTTCGCTCAGGTCGTAAAAGCGGCAAATCAGGTTGACCAAGGTGCTTTTGCCTGAGCCGCTTTGCCCGACCAAGCCAATCATTTCACCGGGGGCAATGTCCAAACTCAGGCCTTTGATGACCGCGCGGTTGCCATAGCGGAAACCTGCGTCGCTGATCTGGATGTGCCCAACCACCTCGGGCAGTGGCACGGGGTTGACCGGTTCAGGCACGCTGGAGACATGGTCGAGGATTTCAAAAATACGCTTGGTACCCGCCGCCGCTTTTTGGGTGTGGGAAACAATACGGCTCATCGCGTCCAAGCGCGCATAAAACCGCGTGCTGTAGGCCAAGAAAGCGGTCAGCACACCCACGGTGACTTGGTTGTTGGCAACTTGCCAAATACCAAAAGCCCAAACCACCAGCAAGCCAATTTCGGTGACCAAGGTCACGGTGGGCGAGAACAAGGACCACAAAAAATTGATGCGGTCATTGACCGCGAGGTTGTGTTTGTTGGCCTCTTGAAAGCGTTTGGCCTCCCGGGTCTCTTGGGCAAAGGCCTTGACCACGCGGATGCCTGGGATGGTGTCCGCCAACACATTGGTGAGTTCGGACCAGACCCGGTCGATTTTTTCGAAGCCGGTGCGCAAACGGTCGCGCACGATGTGGATCAACCACGCAATGAAGGGCAGCGGCAGCAAAGTGGCCAAAGCCAACCAAGGGTCGATGCTGAACAAAATCGCAGCGGTCATCAAGATCATCAGCACGTCGGTGGCGAAGTCGAGCAAGTGCAGCGACAAAAACACGCACAAGCGGTCGGTTTCGCTGCCGATGCGGGTCATCAGGTCGCCGGTGCGGCGTCCGCCAAAGTATTCCAAAGACAGCTTGAGCAAATGCTCGTAGGCGGTGGAGCGCAAGTCCGCGCCAATGCGCTCGGAGACCAGCGCCAGCACGTAGGTCTTGAACCAGCCCAGGCCCCAAGCCAACAGGGCAGCGGCCAGCAAACCACCCAAATACCAGGTCACCAAGGTTTGGTCAATTTGCTGCCCATTTTGGAAAGGAATCAGCACCTCGTCCATCAAAGGCATCGTCAGGTAAGGCGGCACCAAAGTCGCAGCCGTCGAGGCCAAGGTGAGCAAAAAACCCAGCAACAACTGTCCTTGGTAGGGCTTGGCAAAGCGCCACAACCGAAACAGGCTCCAAGTGGAAGCGGGTAACTCGACCGCTTCACCCTCACAAGCAGGGCAGACCTGCTCAGGGCTGTTCAGTGAGGCCTTGCAAGTGGGGCACCAAACTTGCCAACTCGACGGGTGATGCCCGTCTTGCAACTTTTGAAATCGCGATAACAAAGTGGCGGCTTGCGGGTTGTGACCCAAGGTGAAACGCCATTGGGCCAGCAGCGATTGACCATCGCGCAAACTGAGTTTGCCGACACCGGCATGGTCGCCCAAGGCCAGCTGTAAGTCGGCTTGCAAAGCCTGTGATTGCCAGGCTTTTTCACCGCTGGCGCTTTGCCACAACAACCGTTGGGGCGTCAAAACCAGCAGACCCCGCCCGAAATACAATTGTTGATCGAGGTCAACCTCCAGCCACGCCAAGACGTTTTCTTCGGATGCCAACTGAAGCTGCAGGTTCTCCCGCCAAAAAGCTGGCAAATCCAGCAGCACTGGCGCAACATGAGAGGGAAGATTCATTCTTTTGAGGATGACCAGCAGCAAAAAATGATTCTAACCCTGCACATCAGCCAAAACGGCCGACCCTCTACCCTTCCCAGCCCCTTATGACCTTTCCCGATATCGCGATTTCGCGCATGCGCTATTTGCGCGGCCCCAATGTGTGGACCTACCGCCCGGTCATCGAAGCCTGGGTGGATCTGGGTCCCTTGGAAGATCACCCCTCGAACACCTTGCCGGGGTTTGTCGATCGTCTGACCGACTGGTTACCCAACATGGTTGAACACCGTTGCGGTGTGGGCGAGCGTGGCGGTTTTTTTCAGCGACTGCAAACGGGCACTTGGTGCGGCCACATCATTGAACACGTGGCCATCGAGTTGCAAACCTTGGCAGGCATGCAAGTGGGTTTCGGCAAAGCGCGTGAAACCAGCCAGCGCGGTGTCTACAAAGTCGTGATCCGAACTCGCCAAGAGGAAGTGGGTCGTGCGGCTTTCATGGCTGCCCGCGATCTGGTCATGGCGGCCATCAACCACACCCCGTTTGATGTCAAAAGCACAGTCACCCGCTTGAAAGCCATGGTGGACCGTTTGTGTCTCGGCCCCAGCACGGCATGCATCGTGGACGCGGCCACTGAGCGCCACATCCCGGCGATTCGCCTGACCTCTGGCAACTTGGTTCAGCTTGGCTATGGGTCCTTGCAGCGCCGGATCTGGACGGCTGAGACCGACCGCACCAGCGCGATTGCCGAGAGTATCTCCAGCGACAAAGACCTCACCAAACTGCTGCTCACACAGTGCGGCGTGCCGATCCCCATTGGCGAAGTGGTGAATTCCCCCGCCCATGCCTGGGAAGTGGCCCAAGACATTGGCTTGCCAGTCGCGGTCAAGCCCACGGATGCCAACCATGGCCGTGGCGTGGCGCTCGATTTGCGCACACGCGAAGACATTGAAGCCGCTTTTGGCATGGCACAACGCGAAGGCACCGAAGTGATGGTCGAGCGTTTTATCCCTGGCGAAGAGCACCGATTGCTGGTGGTTGGGAACCAAGTGGTCGCCGCCTGCCGCGGCGAAACCGCCAAGATCACCGGCGACGGTGTGCACACGGTTGAGCAGTTGATCGATTTGCAAATCAACGCTGACCCCAGACGCGGCGAAGAAGAAGACTATCCCCTGGACACGATTCGCTTGAAAGACCTGCCCACGGCAGTGCTGGAGTTGCAACGCCAGGGTCTGTCACCCCAAAGCATCCCTGAGGCAGGTCGCGTGGCCATCGTGCAGCGCACCGGCAACATGGGCATTGACGTCACAGACGAGGTGCACCCGGAGGTTGCGGCTGTCGTGGTGTTGGCAGCGCGCGTGATCGGCTTGGACATCGCAGGCATCGACCTGGTGGCACAAGACATCAGCAAGCCGCTGTTGGCCCAAGGCGGTGCGATCGTCGAGGTCAATGCAGGCCCTGGTTTGCTGATGCACTTGAAACCCGCGATCGGCCAACCCCGCCCAGTCGGGCAAGCCATCGTGTCGCATTTGTTTCAGCCGCAGCAAGCCACACGCATTCCCGTGGTGGGCATCATGGGTCGCAGTCAAACCGCTGAGTTGGCGCATTTGGTCCATTGGCTGATCCATTTGTCTGGCAGACGCACTGGTTTGGCTTCATCACATGGTTTGTTCATGGACCAACGTTTGGTTGACCCGAAAGATGCCCGTGTTTTTGAGGCCAGTCAAAGGCTTTTGATCAACCGTTCCCTGGATGCAGCGGTGTTTGAAAACGCTGCTTTGCAAGTCCTCGAGGAGGGCCTGCCCTACGACCGCTGCCATGTTGGCGTGTTGACTGACATGCCAGACGCGACTGGCTTGCAAGACCATGACATCCACACACCCGAACAGGTGCGAAGCGTGGTGCGAACCCAGGTGGATTTGGTGCTGCCCGAAGGTGCAGCGGTTCTCAACGCAGACGATGCCGCCGTTGTCGACTTGGCCGAGCTTTGCGATGGCGAGGTGATTTACTACGCACTCAGTTGCACCTCACCTGTGCTGGTTCAACACCGGACAGCGCTGGGCCGTGCGGTGTTTTGCAAAGATGACCAGGTGGTGATGGCAACCGGCGACATCGAAGCCGTCTTGGTCAAACTCGACTTCCCCCCGATCGCCAAACTGCTGGCCGATGGCCGCATGAGCCTGCCCAATGTGTTGGCCGCTGTGGCGGTTGCTTGGGCACTTGAACTGACCCCGGAATTGATACGCGCAGGACTGAAAAACTATGGCCAACCCTCTGCCATGGCCAACCCTGAAGTTGCAAGGATGAACGCCTGATGGAAGTCACTCGCATTCGCGCCTTGCGCGGCCCCAATTTGTGGACACGCCACACCGCTGTCGAAGCCATGGTGCGTTGCGCCCCTGGCCTGGAAAGCGACCTGAGTGACAACCAACAGGCCTTCGAAAAGCGCTTGCGCCATTTGTTTCCTGGCCTTGGCCGCTTGCAATCAGACCAAGCACAAGCGCCCCTGAGCATGGCGCACGCCTTGGAAGCCACCGCCTTGCACTTGCAAACCCAAGCGGGTTGCCCGGTCACTTTCAGCCGCACCACTGCCACCCCGGACGACGGCTTGTTTCAAGTCGTGGTCGAGTACTCGGTCGAACAAGTCGGCAAGCTGGCGATGGACCTGGCACAGCAACTGTGTCTGGCGGCCTTGAGCGATGGTCACTTTGATGTGGACCAAAGCCTGCATGCATTGCGTGAGTTGGACGAGGAGCTGCGCTTGGGGCCTTCGACGGGTGCCATCGTTGACGCGGCCTTGGCGCGGGGCATTCCTTTTCGCCGCTTGACCGATGGCAGCTTGGTGCAATTTGGCTGGGGCAGCAAACAACGACGCATCCAAGCCGCTGAAACCGACTTCAGCAGCGCGATTGCCGAATCCATCGCACAAGACAAAGAACTTTCCAAAAAACTGCTGCAAGCCGCAGGCGTGCCAGTGCCTGTCGGTCGGCCCGTGGTAGATGCCGAAGACGCTTGGGCCGCGGCCCAAGACATCGGCTTGCCGGTGGTACTCAAACCAAGGGACGGCAACCAAGGCAAGGGGGTCGCGGTCAACCTCAAAACCCGCGAAGAAGTCATCGCAGGGTTTAACAGCGCTTTGGAATTCCGTGATGACATCATGGTCGAGCGTTACCTGCCTGGCAGCGACTACCGCTTGCTGGTGGTGGGCGACAAGATGGTGGCAGCGGCCCGGCGCGAACCACCCTTGGTGGTCGGTGACGGCAAATCCACGGTGCGTCAGTTGGTTGACAAAGTCAATGCCGACCCACGCCGAGGCGATGGCCACGCCACCTCGCTCACCAAAATCCGTTTTGACGAAATTGCCTTGGCCCGTTTGAGAGAACAAGGTTTCGAGGCCGAAAGTGTGCCTGCCAAAGGCGCTCGGGTGGTCTTGCGCAACAACGCCAATTTGTCCACCGGTGGCACCGCCACCGACGTCACCGACGACGTTCACCCCGAAGTCGCCGCCCGCGCCGTGATGGCCGCGCAAATGGTCGGCCTGGATGTGTGTGGCGTCGACGTGGTGGTCGAGTCGGTGCTCAAACCCCTGGAAGAGCAAAACGGCGGCATCGTGGAAGTCAACGCCGCGCCAGGTTTACGCATGCATTTGCAACCCTCCTTTGGCAAAGGTCGCGATGTGGGCAGCGCGATCATCGACACCATGTTTGGCCACGGCCAAGATGGCCGCATTCCCTTGATCGCGGTCACCGGCACCAACGGCAAAACCACCACCGTGCGTTTGTGCGCCCATTTGCTGCGAGCCAACGGCTTGCGCGTGGGCATGACCAACACCGATGGCGTGTATGTCAATGGCTTGCAACTCGACACCGGCGACTGCAGCGGACCCCGCAGCGCCCGCAGCGTGTTGATGCACCCCGATGTGGACGCCGCTGTGCTCGAAACCGCACGCGGCGGCATGCTGCGCGAAGGCCTGGCCTTTGACCGTTGCCATGTGGCGGTGGTGACCAACATCGGCAGCGGCGACCACCTGGGCTTGAACTACATCAGCACCGTCGAAGACCTGGCGGTCTTGAAGCGCGTGATCGTGCAAAACGTGGCCCCCACCGGCATGGCCGTGCTCAATGCGGCTGACCCGATCGTGGCGGCCATGGCACCCAACTGCCCAGGTCAGGTGACGTTTTTTGCGATCGACCCGCACAACCCGGTGCTGGCCACTCACCGTGCACAAGGCAAACGCGTGCTGTTTGTGGAGGACGGCCAGATCGTTGCCAAAGAAGGCGGTCACCAGGTGCGCATCTCCTTGACTGAAATTCCCCTCACGCAAAACGGCGCGATTGGTTTTCAGGTGGAAAACGCCATGGCCTCGATTGGTGCAGCTTGGGCAGTGGGTTTGCCTTGGGAGTCGATCTGCGAAGGTTTGTCCAACTTTGTGAGCGACACCCAAGGCGTGCCTGGGCGTTTCAACATGTTCGAGTACAAGGGCGCCACCATCATTGCCGACTATGGCCACAACCCCGACGCGATCAAAGCGCTGGTGC
Organism: Bordetella parapertussis; assembly: GCA_945890735.1. GTDB lineage: Bacteria > Pseudomonadota > Gammaproteobacteria > Burkholderiales > Burkholderiaceae_C > Limnohabitans. The sequence goes on from CAMDCZ010000005.1 coordinate 67,522, forward strand.
AAGCGGTGACCAACCTCCCTGCCAAACAACGCAGCGTGGTTATCAGCGGTGCGGGTGATCGACGCGACGAGGACATCCGCGAGCAAACCCGCCTCATTGGCAGCGCCTTCGAGCGCGTGGTGTTGTTTGAAGATGCTTGCCAACGTGGGCGCGCAGACGGTGAGGTGTTGGCCCTGTTGCGGCAAGGCTTGCAAGGCGCGTCCCGTACCCAAGACATCAGCGAGATCCACGGCGAGTTCATCGCGATAGACCATGCGTTGGCGCAACTCCAGCCCGGCGACCTGTGTCTGATCTTGATTGATCAGGTGGAAGAAGCCTTGGCGCACATTGGGATGCGGGTGGCGGGGCAAAACCGCTGAAATTCAGATTGGAATAGTGACTTGGCAAAAGAAAGCGACTTGGGCTTCTATTGAAAGCCTTACCAGTTGGTCATTCCAAGCAATATTGAATTAGTAAATACAAATATTGTGATGACAGATCACAATAACTTTGCAAAAAGCAACGCAAACTGGCAGTCACTTTATTGCATGAGGTTAGCGAGTTTGCTAATATTGTCCTATGGCGTATTCAGTTGAGTACTTCCATCCCAAAGTTCTGGAACACATTGAGTCATGGCCTTCTGACTTGCTTGCAAGCCATCTTAGACTTGTGTTGCTTTTGGTTGAGCATGGCCCTGCGCTTAAATTGCCATATTCCCGCGCGATGGGGGACGGGTTGTTTGAATTGCGTCCAAGCGGCAAGTCAAACAGTGGCCGAAGCTTGTATTGTTTTTTAAATGGACAGCGCATCGTCATTGTTGATGCTTTCATTAAAAAAACAGCACAAACACCAAATTCGAATTTAAAGTTAGCGCTCAAGCGCATCAAGGAATTGAAACATGTCTGATTTGAAGTACCAACCCGTTCGCCACGATCATGAAGCCATGCTCGCCAATGCACGATTGAAACCCGGTTTTTCTGATGCGTATGACGACTTGGCTTTGGAATTTCACTTGGTGGATCAAATGCTCAAGGCCAGAAGCAAAGCGGGCATGACGCAGGATGCAGTGGCTGAAAAAATGGGAACCACCAAAAGTGCAGTGTCCCGACTGGAGTCGGGTAGTAAGCATGCTCCTTCCCTAAATACCCTGAAGAAATACGCCGCAGCAGTAGGCTGTGAGTTGCAAGTGAAGTTGGTTCGCCCCAAGGTACGCTAGCCTTCATTCATGCTTGAGCTTTTCAGTTTGCTTTGCGCAGCCAGGGGCATAGGCAGCAGCCCATTACTCCTCATCGCCCTGGTAAATCACAGTGTGCGGGCCGGCAATCGTTGCTGTTGTGACGCCATCTCTGAATGTAATCACGTCCCCGACCTTTAAACCAATCTGCAAATAGTTAATTTTTGGACGCATTTTGCGCTTGTCCTTGACTGCGGAATCAAGTGATTCCGTATCTGTAGTGAAAAACGATGATGTCAGAGTGAATCCCCATCTCAGGGATTCATAACTTCGAATTCACACCGTTAGCCAATTTTTTTACTTTCTATGGGTTTTGAATTTCGGGTTTTCTTAACTGCTGACACAGGCAGCAAACTGGTAATCCTCTGATACAGCTCAAACAAAAACGCCACCCGTTCGGCATCAGAGGCATAGGTCTTCTTCCCCCCGCTGGGCACGTAAGCCGCATCCACGGCGGTGTCTAGTTTTTGGTGGGCCTTGAGCAGGGCCGGGGGCATGGTCAGTGGGTCGTAGAGGTCGGCCAGTGACGAGCTGGCAAATTGGGCGCGGGTGTCGAGCACGCTTTGGGCGGCTTGTTCGATGGCAGTGCGGTGCTTGTCGCTGAGTGTCTCGCCAGCGAAGCCAGGCCAGGGGTAGTTGTTGTAGACGATGGTGTTGGAGTAGCGGAAATCACTCTTAATTCGACCACAGGTGAAGCGCATGAATGCGTTGTGCATGCTGCTGGTCATGACGCCGAAGTGAAACAGTGTGGCGTCGGGCAATGCATAGACCAGGTTGCTCACGATCACTTGGTGATCGATGTAACCGATGGGCACATACTTGCGGCGCTCGGATGAAACGCTGGGAATCAGCAAGTAGTTTGTCTTTGGTTGGCGCAGTTCACCGAAATGTGCAGGGCTGGCCGCCAGCTCAACAGTTGCGGCTTTAGTGCTGGCCAATCGCATGTCCTTGACGGCTTGCACACGCTTCATGACTTCTGGCATCAGCCGCAGTTCTTTGGGTGGGCAGTCCACCAACCACAGGCACCAACGCGCTGTTTTGTTGATGAATTCTTCTGCGCCCATGAATGGGCGAATCCATTGCGCGGCTTGTGGTTCCGCCTTGATCAGGCTTTCTTTTTCGGCGTCGTCCAACAGCAAGTTTCCGCCGTCGGTGGGTTTGCTGCCATTGGTCATCTCAGTCACTTGGCATATGGGCGTGCGGCGTTTGCTCAGCAGCACATCCGGCGCATCTACCAAATACGCGTTGATGCGTTTGACAGGCACGGCATGCGGCAGGCCTTTGATGTCCTCGTATTCAAAGATGGTTTTGTCGGCTTGGTCTTCGGGGCCAAAGCCCATGATCACGCAATGCACGGCGGCTTTGCCGCTGGCTTCGTTGCTCCACTGAAAGGTGCGGTGTGCAAAGTGGGTGTGCATGCCCAGGCGTTGCATCTCTCCCCACAGCACGGCCACTTGTTCGCCTTGGGTGATGCTGTTGGTGGACACAAAAGCCGCTTGTATGCCCGTGCGCCCTTGCATGTATTGCGCGGCCAGCACATACCAGCCGCACACAAAATCCAGATCACCCGCACCGTGGATGCCGTGCATCACGGCAGCCAAGTCGGCTTTTTGTTCTTTGCTTTGGTAGCTTTTGCCCAAGAACGGCGGATTGCCCAGCACATAACTACACCGCTGTGCAGGCAGCACCTGGTTCCAGTCCAAGCGCAGCGCATTGCCATGACAAATGTGGGCGGCGTTTTTCAGCGGAATGCGGGCGAAGTACAAACCAAACTCCTCGCTCACCCGTTGGTTCATTTGGTGGTCCACCAGCCACAG
>CAMDCZ010000006.1 GCA_945890735.1 Bordetella parapertussis
TATGGCCTGGACGACTACAACAGTTGTTTGGCGCACGGCATGAAGTACACCGACATCTTGAACCCGGTGCAAGGCAATGGCACGTATGCCGCGGACTTCCCGCTCTTTGGTGGCCAACACATTTGGAAGGCCGTGCCGGTCATCCTCGAAACGCTGAAAAAGGCAGGCCGTTTGATGGCCACGCAAACCATCACCCACAGCTACCCGCATTGCTGGCGCCACAAAACCCCGGTCATCTACCGTGCAGCTGCCCAGTGGTTCATCCGCATGGACCAGGGCGAGGGCGTGTTCACCCGCGACAAGGCGCCGCTCACCTTGCGACAACTGGCCTTGAACGCGATCGATGGCACACAGTTCTATCCCGACAACGGCCGTGCGCGTCTGCGCGACATGATCGCCAACCGCCCGGACTGGTGCATTTCGCGCCAACGCTCTTGGGGCGTGCCGGTGCCATTTTTCCTGCACAAAGACAGCGGCGAATTGCACCCGCGCACCATGGCCATCCTGGACCAAGCGGCCGACATCGTTGAGCGCGGCGGCATCGAAGCCTGGAGCCGCGAGACGGTGGACAGCATCTTGAACCAAGCGGGTGACGACGCGGCCAACTACACCAAGAGCACCGACATCTTGGAGGTCTGGTTTGACTCGGGCTCGACCTTCGAGCACGTGCTGCGCGGCAGCCACAAAAACGCCTACGACCGCGCCCCTTTCCACGCAACGGGCCCCGAAGCCGACCTGTATTTGGAAGGCCACGACCAACACCGTGGTTGGTTCCACAGCTCTTTGCTGTTGGGCTGTGCCTTGTACGACCGCGCCCCTTACAAAGGCCTGCTGACCCACGGGTTTGCCACCGACGGGCAAGGCCGCAAGATGAGTAAATCGCTGGGCAACACCGTGGCCCCGCAAGAGGTGAGCAACAAACTCGGCGCAGAAATCGTGCGCCTGTGGGTGGCCTCGACCGACTACTCGGGCGACCTCAATATCGACGACAAAATCCTGGCCCGCGTGGTCGACGCTTACCGCCGCATCCGCAACACCTTGCGCTTTTTGCTGGCCAATGTGAGCGACTTCGACCCGGCCACGGACAGCGTGCCATGGGCCGATTTGCTCGAGATCGACCAATACGCTTTGTCGCGTGCCGCGCAAGTGCAGGCCGAGATCTTGGGCACACGCAATGCACAAGGCGTGTTCGAGGGCGGCCACTTTGGACAGTACGAGTTCCACCCCGTGGTGTCCAAGTTGCAGCTGTATTGCTCAGAAGATTTGGGTGCGTTTTATTTGGACGTGCTCAAAGACCGTCTCTACACCACCGCACCCAAGTCGCTGGCGCGGCGCAGCGCCCAAACCGCTTTGCACCAGATCACCCATGCCATGCTGCGTTGGATGGCGCCGTTCCTGAGCTTCACCGCCGAAGAGGCTTGGGGTGTCTTTGGCCGCAGCGAGTCGATCTTTTTGGAAACCTTCATCGAACTGGGTCAAGGCCCAGAGGCCCTGATGCAGAAGTGGCAAGCCATTCAAGCGGTGCGCGATGCGGCCAACAAAGAGATCGAAACCAAACGTGCCGCTGGTGAGGTGGGTGCCTCTTTGCAAGCTGAGTTGGAGATTGAATGTGAGGGTCAAGCCTATGAGGCATTGGCTTCATTGGGCAAGGACTTGAAGTTTGTGTTCATCACCTCCCATGTGAACTTACGCCAAGGACCTTTGAAAATCGCTGTGAAAGCCAGCACGGCCACCAAATGCGAACGCTGCTGGCATTACAGCGACGATGTGGGTACAGATGCCGCCCATCCCACCCTGTGCAGTCGCTGCCAGAGCAACTTGTTTGGCGCGGGTGACATGCGTCACTTCGCTTGAAAGACCACATGGCTCGTTCTGATCATTGGGTGTCTTTCCCTGTTTGGCTGGGTCTGGCCTTGGTGATTTTGCTCGCCGATCAATTCACCAAGGTGCTGATCGTGGGCAGCTTCCAGCTGGGCGACAGCCAAGCCGTCACCTCGTTTTTCAACCTGGTGCGGGTACACAACAGCGGCGCAGCGTTTTCTTTTTTGGCCAATGCCGGCGGCTGGCAACGCTGGTTCTTCACCGGCATTGGCGTGGTGGCTTCGGTGTTCATCATTTACTTGTTGCGCACACACCCCCAGCAGCGTTTGTTTTGTTTCGCGCTGGCGCTGGTCTTGGGTGGTGCCATCGGCAACGTGGTCGACCGGTTGTTGTATGGCCACGTGGTTGACTTTTTGGACTTCCATTGGCAGGTGCTGGCCCCGATGTTTTACCAAGGCCACTTCCCCGCCTTCAACATCGCCGACAGTGCCATCAGCGTGGGCACAGTGTGCTTGATCTTGGACGAGTTGCTGCGCGTCAGACGCGGCGCATGAAAAAGCCCCGCGGTGAACCGCAGGGCTGTGTGCAAGCAGTGCGAACCGCTTAGACCGTGAGGATGGTGCAACCCGTGGTTTGGCGGGCTTCCAAATCGCGGTGCGCCTGCGCCACCTCCGCCAGGGGGTAACGCTGGTCGATGCGGATCTTTACTTGGCCGCTGGTGACCACCGAGAACAAATCGTCGGCCATTTGCTGGTTGACTTCACGCGTGGCGATGTGGGTGAACAGGGTTTGTCGGGTCACGTAAATCGAGCCCTTGGGGCCCAAGATGCCCGGCGAGAACGGGTCGACTGGGCCAGAAGCGTTGCCAAAACTCGCCATCAAGCCAAAAGGTGAAATGCAGTTGAGCGACTTGTCCCAGGTGTCTTTGCCCACCGAGTCGTAGACCACCTTCACACCTTTGCCGCCGGTGATCTCCTTGACACGCGCCTCGAAGTCTTCACGGGCGTAGTTGATGACATGCGCTGCGCCATGTTCTTTGGCCAGTGCGCATTTCGCATCCGAACCGGCAGTGCCAATCAGTTGCAACCCCAGCGCCTTGGCCCATTGGCAAGCGATCAAACCCACACCACCCGCAGCCGCGTGGAACAAGATGTGGTCACCCGCTTGCAAGCCGCCTTGGGGCAAGGTGCGCTTGAGCAGGTATTGCACAGTCAGGCCTTTGAGCATCATGGCCGCGCCCGTCTCAAAATCGATCGCATCGGGCAGTTTGCAGACGTTTTTGGCAGGCATCACCCGCGCTTCGCAATAGCTTCCTGGCGGGGCGCTGGCATAGGCTGCACGGTCACCAGCTTTCAAGTGCGTGACGCCCTCGCCCACGGCCTCGACGATGCCAGACGCTTCCATGCCCAAGCCATGCGGCATGGGCAGCGGGTACAAGCCCGTGCGGTGGTAAACGTCAATGAAATTCAAGCCAACCGCTTGATGGCGAATGCGGATTTCACCAGGACCGGGATCGCCCACGCTGACGTCCACCAGGTGCAGCACGTCGGGGCCGCCGGGTTGGTTGAAATGAATGGCTTTGGTCATCTTGCTCTCCTGAAGGTGAGGGATCTTAAAAGGAACGTGGCAGGCCCAAAACATGTTCAGCCACATAGGCGTAAATCATGTTGGTGGACACCGGTGCGACTTGGTAGAGGCGGGTTTCACGGAATTTGCGCTCAACGTCATACTCGTTGGCGAAACCAAAACCGCCATGGAACTGGATGCAGGCGTTGGCGGCTTCCCAACTGGCTTTGGCGGCGAGGTACTTGGCCATGTTGGCCTCTGCGCCACATGACTGGTGGGTATCAAACAAGGTGCAGGCTTTGAAGCGCATCAAGTTGGCGGCTTCGACCTCCATGTAAGCGTCGGCGATAGGGAACTGCACGCCTTGGTTTTGTCCGATCGGGCGGCCAAAGACTTGGCGTTCTTTGACATAGGCGGTGACACGGTCCAGGAACCAATAGCCGTCGCCGATGCATTCGGCAGCGATCAAGGTGCGCTCGGCATTCAAGCCGTCCAAGATGTACTTGAAGCCCTGGCCTTCTTGCCCGATCAAATGCTCGGCTGGTATTTCCAAATTGTCAAAAAACAACTCATTGGTCTCGTGGTTAACCATGTTGGCAATCGGTTGCACGCGCATCCCGGATTGCTCTGCTTGGCGCAGATCAACCAGGAAGATCGACATGCCTTCGCTTTTTTTCGCCACTTCCGCCAAAGGCGTGGTGCGCGCCAGCAAAATCATCCAGTCAGAGTGCTGCACCCTTGAAATCCACACTTTTTGGCCGTTGACGACATACCGGTCGCCACGCTTGACCGCGGTGGTTTTGATCTTGGTGGTGTCGGTGCCGGTGCTGGGTTCGGTCACCCCCATGGACTGCAAACGCCATTCGCCACTGGCTATTTTGGGCAGAAACAGGTTTTTTTGCGCCTCCGACCCGTGACGCAACAAGGTGCCCATGTTGTACATCTGGCCGTGGCAGGCGCCTGAGTTGCCGCCCGAGCGGTTGATCTCTTCCATGATCACCGACGCCTCGGCCAAGCCCAAGCCGGAGCCGCCATAGGCTTGTGGGATGAGTGCGGCCAACCAACCGGCTTGGGTCAGGGCATCGACGAAGGCTTCGGGGTAGCCACGCTGTGCATCGATCTGCCGGTGATAGGTGTCTGGAAACTGCGCGCACAGGTCGCGCACCGCTTCACGGATCTCTTGGAAGGCATCTGGGGTTTGCGGGATCATCTTGGTTGGTTCGATGACCCGTCAAAAAGTGCCGGTGAATGCGCCGCCATCGATCAAGATGTTTTGGCCCGTGATGAAGCCGGCGTGCTGGCTGCACAAAAACGCACAGGTGTTGCCAAACTCATCGGGATGTCCAAAGCGTTGGGCGGGGGCGAGTTTTTTCCGGGTCTCGGACAAGGTTTCCACGCTTTGACCGGTCTTTTGAGACAAGCCCTCAAAGGTCACCCGCAATCGGTCGGTGTTGAACGCACCAGGCAAGAGGTTGTTGATGGTCACATTGCGCGAAGCGATTTGGCTGTTGCGTGCAGCACCCGCGACAAAGCCCGTCAAGCCACTGCGTGCGCCATTGGACAAACCCAAAATGTCGATCGGTGATTTGACCGCGCTCGAGGTGATGTTGACGATGCGGCCAAAGCCACGCTGGGCCATGCCGTCCACCGTGGCTTTGATCAACTCGATCGGGGTCAACATGTTGGCGTCCACCGCCTTGATCCAATCATCACGCCCCCACTCCCTGAAGTCGCCGGTGGGTGGGCCACCCGCATTGGTCACCACGATGTCAAAGTCTTTGCCCGGACCACCTGCCACCGACCAGATGGCGGCCCGGCCGGCCTCGGTGGTGATGTCTTGCGCCACGGTCAAGACGGTCACACCCAGCGCGCGCAAATCAGCGGCCGAGGCTGCCAGCGCCTGCGAACCACGCGACACCATCACCAAATGGACACCGGCTTGCGCCAACGCCTTGGCGCAACCCAGGCCCAGGCCTTTGCTCGCTCCGCCCACCAAAGCCCATTTGCCTTTGATCCCTAAATCCATCTTTTTTCACTCCTGCATTTGCATGTTGATTCAGCATAGCCTATCGCCCGGGTCGTCGCGCAGACAGGCTTAGCCTGCCAAGGACACTTCAGGCTTTGAAAACCTTGTAGTGCAGCCGCCGGGTGAACCACCACACCACAGCAGCAATCACAGGGACAGCCCAAGCGGTCACAAAACTGGGGTCGTGTATCCATCCTTTGGCCTCCAAGCCTTGGGAGATGTAATGGATCAAGCCGGTGATGTAGTAAGTGATGGCCGCCACAGACAAACCCTCGACCGTCGATTGCAGTTTCAATTGCATGCCTTGGCGACGGTTCATGGCGGTCAGCAAGGCCTGGTTGCTTTGCTCTTGCTGGAAATCCACCCTGGTGCGCAGCAGACTGCTCATGCGCGAGACCCTCTCGGACAAAGCCGTCTGGCGACGCGCCACCCAATCACAGGTACTGCGCGCAGGCGTCAGTCGCCGGTCCATGAACTCGCCGATCGACTGAAAGCCGGGGATGCGGTTTTCGCGGATGTCTTGGATACGCCGGTCCACCAACTCAAAATAGGCGCGGCTGGCTGAAAAGCGTGAATGCTGAGCCGCGTAGTCGCTCTCGACCTGGCCTGCCAATCGGGTCAACCGGTCCAACAAGGCGGCTTCCTCTTCATGATGCGCACTGCGAATGGCCTGGGCCAGGTCGGCCAACTCATGTTCGGCCAAGGCGAGGTCTGAGGCGGCGGCCCGCGCCATGGGCAAGCCCAACAACGCCATCATGCGGTAGGTTTCAATTTCCAACAATCGCTGAACCAAGCGACCGAGGCGACGGCGCGACAAGCTGCCCACCCGCAGCAGCATGCGGGAGCAGCCGTCAGGGCCGATTTGAAAGTCAGTGTGCAAAGTGGCTTCACCATCGGCCAATTGGCAGGCCACCAAACTGTCCTCGCGAAACTGCTGGTGCAACTCATCGCGGTCCTGCAAGTTGTCTGTGCGCTTGGCCCACAGGTTCACGCGTGCCAAGCATTCGCCGGGCAAGTCTTTGAGCCACTGTTGTGGCAAGGCGTTCAGGGCCAAGCCGTATTCATCCATCTGGGGCAGGCCTGGATGGGCGTCCACCATGAAAGTCCATGTCACAAACTCGGTGTGCGACTCCCAACGCAGACGCCATGAACCGCCATCGACACGCAAGTGGTTGGTGTGGGCATCAGGGACCGCGAGGTGCTTGTCACGCAGCAACTGGGCCAAGTGGTCCCGGCTGGCTTGCCGGGCGGCTGCATCGGCCACCATCACCACGTGGCTGATGGCCAGGGGGGCGGTCATGGGCTCGGGTGGCCGGGCATGCACCTCGTTGTGCAGCGCCTGGCGCAGTCTGTGTTCTTTCATGGTCTGCCTCTCAGTCGCCCGTGAAGGCTTGTTCCCGCTTGGCCTTGATGGCGGGCAACAACACCAGCAACAGCAACAACACGGCCATCGCCAACAAGGCCGCAGACAGGGGGCGGGTGAGAAAAACCGACCAATCGCCGCGCGCCAACTTCAGGGCGCGTTTCAAATACTCTTCCAACATCGGGCCCAAAATAAAGCCCAGCAGCAGCGGCGCAGGCTCACAACCGAGCTTGACAAAGGCGTAGCCTGCCAAGCCAAAAACCGCCACCAGACCAATGTCAAAAGTCGAATAGTTGGTGGTGTAGACCCCAATCGCACAAAACAACACAATCGCAGGAAACAAGTAGTGATAGGGAACCGTCAGCAGTTTGACCCACACCCCAATCAAGGGCAGGTTCAAAACGATCAACATCAGGTTGCCAATCCACATCGACACAATCAAGCCCCAGAACAACTCCGGGTTGACCGTCATCACTTGCGGGCCGGGTTGGATGTTGTGGATGGTCATGGCGCCGACCATCAGTGCCATCACCGCATTCGGCGGTATGCCCAAGGTCAGCAGGGGGATGAAGGAAGTCTGCGCACCCGCGTTGTTGGCCGCTTCAGGTGCAGCCACGCCGCGGATATTGCCCTGTCCCAATGCAGTCTCGTGGGCTTTGAGCTTGATTTTTTTCTCCAGGGTGTAAGCCGCGAAAGAAGCCAACACCGCACCGCCCCCAGGCAGCACCCCCAACACCGAACCGAGCGCGGTGCCACGCAGCACCGCCGGGAACATTTGCTTGAAATCTGCAGCAGTGGGCATCAAGCCTTGCACCTTGGCGGTGAACACCTCTCGGTCGGTTTCGTTCTTGGCCAGGTTGCTGATGATTTCAGCGTAACCAAACAAGCCCATGGCGACCGCCACAAAACCAATGCCGTCTGACAGCTCAGGAATGTCCAAGTTGAATCGTGTCATGCCCGAGTTGACATCGGTGCCCACCAAACCGAGCAACAAGCCCAAAATGATCATGGCAATGGCTTTGAGCAAGGAACCGGACGCCAAGACCACCGCCCCCACCAAACCAACCACCATCAAGGCGCAGTACTCCGCTGGGCCAAATGCAAACGCCATGTCGGCCAGGGGGGCGGCAAATGCCGCCAACAGCAAGGTGCCCACACAGCCGGCAAACAAAGAACCCAAACCTGCCGCAGCCAATGCGGGACCAGCCCGACCTTGACGCGCCATTTGGTAACCGTCCAAGGTGGTCACCACCGAAGAGGCTTCGCCGGGCAGGTTCACCAAAATCGCCGTGGTTGATCCACCGTATTGCGCGCCGTAATAAATGCCCGCCAACATGATCAAGGCCGACTCAGGGGGCAAGGCATAAGTCACTGGCAAGAGCATGGCGATGGTTGCCAACGGCCCAATGCCGGGCAAGACCCCAATCAAGGTACCCAATACGCAACCCAGCAAAGCGTAGAGCAGGTTGACCGGGGTGGCTGCGACCGCAAAGCCGGTGGCAAGATTGGCTAGCAAATCCATGCGGAACTCCGATCAAAAAGCTTCTAGGAATGCCGGCCAGACCGGCATTTGCAAATTCAACAAATGAATGAAGACCACATAGCTGCCAGCCGCCAAAATACTGCCCAAAACCAAGACCCGGCGCAATGTGAATTTGCTGGCATCAGCCCACAAAGCCAAACCAGTGAGCGCAAAAATCGAACACACCAGGCCCAAAGAAGGCAGGCCAATGCTGGGGATGCCGCCGAGCAACGCGCCGAACAGCAAATTGGCACCCAAGATACAGCCCAGGGGTCGCCAGGCCACGGCGCCAATCACGCCACCATCAGGCGTCTCCACCACCAGCGAAAAAAACATGATGAAACCACCCAGCAACACCAACACCAAGCCGAGCACCAGGGGGAAATAGCCTGGGCCCATTTGGCTGGCCGACCCGATGTCGTAGGACATGGCTGAGCTCCAAGCGAATGCCGAGCCAGTCACGGTGAACATCAGCCCGGAGACAAAATCTTTTTGGCTCTTGATTGACACGCTTGCGCTCCCAAAACAAAACTGAACGGATTGTGACCTATGCGCCCACCGGCTTGAGTACCTTGAGCCAAAGGGTGGCTGGCAGCCTCCATTGGGCTTGAACCAGCTCGGCACGGGCTTGCAACAGGTCTCGGTCTGGGCGGCTCGGTTGCCGCTGCGCCAGCACCACCGTGTTGCCTTCGCGGGTGGGCTTGAATGCCCAGACCGCATCGACACCAAAGGCGGTGTTGATGTGGCCCAGACTGCGCTCAAAACTGGAAGCGCGGCCAAACAAATTGACCAGCATGCAGCCTTGTGCGGTGAGCAATGCCCGGCAGTGGGCATAAAAGTCGGCATCGTCCAACACGGGTGCGGCCGCCTCGTGGTCATACAAGTCCACATGCAAGACATCGACTTGCCCACGCCAATGCGCATGGGCGGCCACTTCAGCCGCGTCTCCTAAGACGACCGACAGGCGTTCATCATCGGCGGGCAGCTTGAACCAGGTGCGACAAGCTGCCACCACCTGGGGATTGAGCTCAATGGCGGTGGTGCGCATGCCCAGTACCTGGTGGCAGTTTTTCGTGAGCGCGGCTGCGCCCAAGCCCAGCTGCATGGCGTGCAAGTCAGGCACCGACTCGCATGGCACGAACAACAGCCAAGCCTGCATGCGCTGCACGTAGTCGAGCTCGATGTCAAAAGGACGGGTGGTGTCCATCGAGCCTTGCACCCATTCGGTCCCCAAATGCAAGTAGCGCACCTTGCCGTGCTCGGACATGTTGACTGGCGGGAGGGTTTGCTTGGTGGCCATCTGGGGATTGTCGCTGGTCGCCTCCAGCATGATCTCAGCCCGTGGCGACAGCCAACACCGAAGCCACATTGGCACTGGTTGCGCGCGCCACCTCCTCCAAAGACAGGCCGCGCAATTCCGCCAGCACCTGTGCAATCCGCGGAAGCTGATGGGGCGCATTGCGCCCTTGCGCTGTGCCTTGCGCGCGCTGCTCGGCGGTCACATACAGCCAGTGCGGAGGAATGTCAGGCGAATCGGTTTCCAGCACCAAGGCGTCCAGAGGCAAAACCGTGGCAAGCCAGCGCAGTTGATTCGCACGCTCGAAAGTCAGGGCGCCACCAAAACCCAGCTTGAAACCCATGGCGATGAACTGCTTGGCCTGCTGCAGGCTGCCGTTGAATGCATGGGCAATGCCACCCTTGACCGGGTGCTGCCGCAGGCCTTGGAGCAACAAATCAGCGCTGCGCCGCACATGCAAGATGACGGGCAGTTGGTGCTGCTGCGCCAATTTCAACTGCGCTTTGTAGAACAGTTGCTGACGCGCCATGTCCAGCCCGGGCACAAAACCATCCAAACCGATCTCGCCCACAGCCACCAAACAGGGGTCGCTGCGGTGGGCTCGCAAGGCCTGGTCCAAGGTTTGCAAGTCAGCCTCGGTGGCCTGCGGGGTGTACATCGGGTGGATGCCCAGGGCATAGACATCCTGGTATTGGTGCGCGAGCTGGCGCACAGCCTCGAAGTTGCTTGCCTGGACCGCAGGAATCAGGCAGGTCTGTACCCCGGCGGCACGGGCAGCTTTTCGCACGGCATCACGGTCAAGCGCGAATTCAGCGGCGTCTAAGTGGCAGTGGCTGTCTGTCCAGTGCATAAAGAATGGCCAGGATCGGCTGGGTCAAACCAATCGCCCTGACACCAACCGAAGTTGCCGGTCACACTGCGCCGCCAATTGCTCGTCATGGGTCACCACCACGAACGCCGTGCCGTGCAAGCGGGCGAGTCTGAGCATCAATGCAAACACACCGTCTGCGGTGGTGCGGTCCAAGTTGCCCGTTGGCTCATCGGCCAGCACACACGCAGGCTGGGTCACCAGCGCGCGCGCAATCGCCACCCGCTGACGCTCTCCGCCAGACAGTTCGCTGGGGGTGTGCAACACCCGCGCTTCCAGTCCCACCTCGTACAACATCGCCCTGGCTTGTTGCGCGGCCAACTCTCGCGGCATGCGGCGAATCCACAGCGGCATGGCCACGTTGTCCAAGGCGTTGAACTCGGACAACAAATGGTGAAACTGGTAGATGAAACCCAGGTGTTGGTTGCGCAAGCGACCCAAGGCCGTCGCGTCTAAACCCGCCAAAGCTTGATCCAGCAACGCCACATGCCCGGTGGTCGGGGTGTCCAAGCCGCCCAAGACATGCAGCAAGGTGCTCTTGCCCGAGCCTGAAGCACCCACCACCGCCAAAGTCTCACCCGCTCGCACCTGCAAATCCACGTCTTGCAAGACCGTGACATCCAAGTCACCTTCGTGGAAACGTCGACCCAAGCCTTGTGCATTCAACACGAAATCACTCATGGCGCAATGCCTCCGCTGGGTCAACCCGGCTGGCGCGCCAACTGGGATAGAGCGTGGCCACCAAGGCCAATACCAAGGCAATCACCACCACCGGTCCGATGTCCGCCCATTGGGGGTCACTGGGCATGCGGCTGATGAGGTAGATGTCTTTGGGTAAAAAACTCGCGCCCAAGGCGTTTTCAATCGCGGGAACGATGGTGCCGATGTTGAACGCGACCAACAGCCCCAGTGCCAAGCCAGAGAAGGTGCCGATCACCCCCACCAGCGCGCCTTGCACCACAAAAATGCCCATGATGCTGGCCGGACTCGCGCCCAAGGTGCGCAAGATCGCGATGTCTGCGCGCTTGTCAGTGACCGTCATCACCAAGGTGCTCACGAGATTGAAGGCGGCCACCGCCACGATCAAGGTAAGGATGATGAACATCATGCGCTTTTCGATTTGCACCGCGGCAAACCAGGTGCGGTTGGCGCGGGTCCAATCCCGCACCGTCACATCCTCACCCAACACCGGGATGAGTTCGTTGGCCACTTCCCGGGCCAACTGCGCATCCTGCAGTTTGACCCGCAAACCATTGGGACCCGACAAGCGGAAGATGCGTTGCGCGTCCTCGATGTGCAGCAAAGCCAACGAGGCATCGTATTCATAGTGCCCCGAGTCAAGCAAACCAACCACGGTGAGCTGCTTTAACCTGGGCACCACGCCTGCGGGGGTGACCTGCCCGCCAGGCGCGACCAAGGTCACATGTTCACCCACCTTCACACCCAAGGCCCGTGCCAACTCGCTGCCCAACACCACGCCAAACGCGCCGGGTTGCAGCGCAAGCAACACCTGGGCAGGCATGGCGGCGACCGTATCCGTGACCAAGCCTTCTTGCAACGGGTCTATGCCACGCACGATCGCCCCGCGCATGTCCTCTCCCTGGGCCAGCAAGACCTGAGACAAGACAAAAGGCGCGCTGGCCAACACCTGCGGGTGGCGCGCCAGTTTTTGTTGCAACCAGGCTGGCGAATCCAGCTCGGCTTGGGCATAGGCCAAGACCTCGATGTGCGAGAGCACGCCCAGCATGCGGTCGCGTACCTCTTTTTGGAAACCATTCATCACGCTCAAAACAATGATCAAGGCCGCCACACCCAGTGCGATGCCCAGCATGGAGACCGAAGAGATGAATGAAATGAAACGGTTGCGACGCGCGGCGCGGCCAGCGCGTGTGTAGCGCCAGCCCAGCAGCAATTCAAAGGGCATGCGTGAGGAATTCATGGAAGACAGATTGTGGCATCTTGCACAATCTCACCATGTCTTCGCCATTTCCTGCCTCGCCTGTCACCATCGTTGCCGCGGCTTTGCTGCCGGAAGACCTCGCGCACGCCAGTGCCGCGCAACGGCAAGCCTGGCAATCGGCTTTGCCCAGCGTTGAATCTTTGCCTGCGGCCCGGGCCATCGCGCAAAGCCAGTTGGTGTCTCGGCGCACGCAGTCCCCCACCGCTTGGAATGCCACCCACGAACACGCCTTGGCTCAGGCCATGGGTTGGCCCAACCCGGACGGCTTGCTGCCCTTGGCCGCGCATGCGGCCCAAGCGCTTGGACTGCGCTGTCCGGTGGAACATGGCTGGGCCTTCATGGACCTGGTGCATTGGGAGATACAGCAAGGCCAGGTGCAGGTGCATGCCCCGGGCTGGATCAGCCCCGCCGAAGACCAAGCGGTGCGAGAAGCGATCACGCCCTATGCGCAGGAAGACGGGATCGCCATTTTTCCCCACCAGCCAGGGCGCTGGTTGGCCCACGCCCGCCATTTCAAACAACTGCCCAGCGTGTCGCTGGACCAGGTGATGGGGCGCAGTGTGACGCAATGGTTGCAAACCGATGAGATGGGGCAGCAATCGCCCGCGCAACGTTTGCTGCGTCGCTTGCAAAACGAAATGCAAATGCTGCTCTACCATCACCCGGTCAATGACCAACGCAAGATCAGCCTGAACTCCTTTGTCTGGGGTGGCACGGGGGATTTGCCCGCCATCACCAACCCGCCCGAGGTGCAGATGCACACCGATTTGCAGATCCACATGGTCGCGCAAGACCCCCAGGCCTGGGGAATGGCTTGGCAAAGCCTGGCCGAAGAAGTGATCGGCCCGGCATTGGTTGCAGGCCACACCTTGGTCCTGTGCGGTGAAGTCCGCCAAACCGTTTTCAAAGCGGGCCAGCCGACTTGGTGGAAACGTTGGCTGCCTGTGAAAGCTTTGCCACAGGTGCTGGCATGAAACTGCTGCCCCGTGATGTCCCGCCTCGGGCGGTTTGGGCACTCGCGCAAAGCGGCGTGCATCCGCTGTTGGCCCGTTTGTTCGCGGGGCGCGGCGTGCACGAGCCGCATGAACTCGACACCAGCTTGGCGCGTTTGTTGCCGCCCGCAGGCATGAAGGGAATCGATGCTGCCGCCGGCTTGTTGGCTGATGCGATCGCGGCTGACAAGCGTCTGTGTATCGTGGCCGATTACGACTGCGACGGTGCCACCGCCTGCGCAGTGGCTTTGCGCGGCTTGGGCTTGCTCGGGGCGCGTCGCGTGGGTTTCATCGTGCCCGACCGCGTGGTCGATGGTTATGGCTTGACCCCCAGCATCGCCCAGCGGGTGCATGCCACGGGCGCGCAGGTGTTGATCACCGTGGACAACGGCATCGCCAGCGTGGAGGGTGTGGCTGCCGCGCAAGCCTTGGGCATGCAAGTGCTGGTGACCGATCACCATTTGCCCGGGCCCACCTTGCCAAAGGCTGATGCCCTGGTCAACCCCAACCAACCTGGCTGCGAATTCGCCAGCAAACACATGGCAGGCGTGGGCGTCATGTTTTATGTGTTGCTGGCCTTGCGCGCTGAGTTGAGGCAGCGTGGCGTCTTCAACCCATCGACCGAACCCAAACTCGATGGCCTGCTGCCCTTGGTGGCTCTGGGCACGGTCGCCGATGTGGTCAAACTCGATGCCAACAACCGGCGCTTGGTGGCGCAAGGCCTGCAGCGCATGCGCAAAGGGCTGTTGCCCACCGGTTTGAGCGCCTTGTTTCAAGTGGCTGGGCGTGATGCCGCCCGCGCCAGCAGCCAAGACATGGGCTTTGCCATCGGCCCGCGCATCAACGCAGCAGGACGCTTGTCTGACATGACCTTGGGCATCGAGTGCTTGCGCACCGACGACCCCGCCACCGGCTTGCGCTTGGCTGAACAACTCGACGCCATCAACCGCGAGCGCCGCAGCCTGGAGGGGGATATGCGCGAACAAGCCCTGCTGCTGGCCGAGTCGCTGATGGACGCTGATGACGAGCCGCCGCCTGCCTTGTGTGTGTTTGACGAAGCCTTTCATGAGGGGGTGGTGGGCATCGTCGCTGCGCGCTTGAAAGACCTGCATTACCGACCCTGCTTTGTGTTTGCCGCCAGCGAGTCCGAGGGGCAAGCGGTGTTGAAAGGCTCGGGCCGCTCCATCCCTGGTTTTCATTTGCGCGACGCCTTGGACGCGGTGGTCAAGCTCCACCCTGGCTTGCTGCTGCGCTTTGGCGGTCATGCCATGGCCGCTGGTTGCACCTTGCTTGAAGACGACCTCGCCACGTTTGAGGCGGCATTGCAGCACATCGCCCAGCAGTGGCTGTCACCAGCCACCTTGGCGCAATCGCTGGAAACCGATGGCAGCTTGGACCCGCAGTTCATGCGCCCTGACATCGTGCAGGAAATCCACCACCATGTCTGGGGCCAAGGCTTTGCGCCGCCGGTGTTCCAAGACCAGGTCAAGGTGGTGAGCCAACGCATCGTTGGCGAGAAACACCTGTCCTTGAAACTGCAGTTGCATGGCCAAGCCATCGACGGCATTTGGTTTGGCCGCACCGAACCGCTGCCGGCGCAGGCGCTGCTGGCCTACCGGCTCGACATCAACACCTGGCAAGGGCGGGATAAGCTGCAACTGCAAATCGAAACCATGACCCAGGCCTAGAATTCAGGGGTGAACATCCTCAACGCCGATCTGCATTGCCACTCTGTCGTTTCTGACGGCACCCTCACCCCTGAGGCGCTGGCGGAGCGCGCCCACACCAATGGCGTGCAACTGTGGTCGCTCACCGACCACGATGAAATCGGTGGCCAAGAACGCGCGGCCAGCGCGGCCAAAGCCTTGGGCATGTCCTACCTGAGTGGCACCGAAATCTCCGTGTCTTTCGCAGGTCACACGGTACATATCGTGGGCTTGGGTTTTGACATCCAAGACACCCGCATGCAAGACGGCTTGCGCGGCACCCGCGGCGGTCGCCACGCCCGCGCGCAAGACATGGCGGCTGGTTTGGCCAAGGTAGGTATCCATGGCAGCTTTGAAGGTGCGCTGCAATACGCCGGCAACCCTGACCTGATTTCCCGCACCCACTTTGCCCGGTTTTTGGTGGAAACAGGCGTTTGCAAAGACACCCACGAGGTGTTTCGACGTTTCTTGACCGAAGGCAAACCTGGCTTTGTGGAACACCGCTGGGCCCAGTTGAAAGACGCGATCCACTGGATCCGCGACGGCGGTGGCATGGCGGTCATCGCCCACCCGGCCCGCTACGCATTCACGCCCAACGAGGAATACGCTTTGTTCACCGAGTTCAAGGCGCATGGTGGGCAAGCGGTGGAAGTGGTCACTGGCAGCCACTCGGCTGCCGAAGCGGTGGAGTATGCCGGCATGGCCCGCGAATTTGGTCTGGCTGCGTCGCGTGGCAGCGACTTTCACAGCCCAGAAGAAAGCCACACCGATTTGGGCGCCTTGCCTTGGCTGCCTGGTGACCTGACCCCGGTGTGGGAACTGTTGCAACACCGCATCCAATAGGACTTGCCCATGGCCCAATGGCTGCAAGTTCATCCCGACAACCCGCAAGCGCGTTTGCTCAAACAAGCTGTGGCTTTGCTGCAGCAGGGCAAGGTCTTGGCAGTCCCCACCGATTCAAGTTACGCCCTGGTTTGTCACTTGGACGATCAATCCGCGATCGACCAGTTACGCCGCATCCGTGGCGTGGACGAACGACACCACCTGACCTTGCTGTGCCGCGATTTGAGCGAATTGAGCATGTACGCCAAGGTCGACAACCGCCAATTCCGATTGCTCAAAGCCTGCACCCCAGGCGCTTACACCTTCATCTTGGAAGCCACCAAAGAAGTGCCCAGGCGTGTGGCCCATCCACAGCGAAAAACCATCGGCTTGCGGGTGCCTGGGCACAACGCCTTGCAACATTTGCTGGCACTGCACGGCTCGCCCCTGCTGGCCACCACCTTGATTCCTGCCGATGCCATCCAGGCCTTGAACGATGCCCAAGAGATCCGTGAGCGTTACGAACACACACTCGCCGCGGTGGTGGACGCCGGTGCTTGCCGTGGTCAGTTCACCACCGTGGTGGACTTGACGCCCATGGGCACGGGTGGCGATCCAGGCTTGATTCGGTCAGGCGCGGGAGATGTAACGCTTTTGGGCTTATAAATCATGTGTTTTCATGTATTTCAAGCTATTGCGACATCCTTCCCACAGGAAATTGCTTACAAAGTCTTTCCTATTTCCCGTCAAATTTAACAAGTTTGATGAGACAATGAAACGGTGATTTCCAATGAATTAATCCAAACGATTGCTTCCTATGCGCTGCCAGTACTACTGGCCATCACCATGCATGAGGCGGCCCATGGCTATGTCGCCAAGCGCCTGGGCGACAACACCGCTTGGCTTTTGGGCCGGGTCACCCTCAATCCCTTCCCGCACATCGACCTGGTGGGCACCATCCTCATGCCGTTGGTGCTGTATGTGGCCACCTCTGGCCAGTTTTTGTTTGGCTATGCCAAGCCCGTTCCTGTCGATTTCAGCCGTCTGCACCACCCCAAGCGGGACATGGTGTGGGTCGCGTTTGCCGGACCCGCCAGCAATTTCTTGCAAGCCTTGGTCTGGGCAGCCTTGCTCTATGTCCTGTCCAGCCTGGGCACCGAAGAGCGTTTCTTCATCGACATGGCCAAAGGGGGCGTGTTGGTCAATCTGGTGATGTTTGCCTTCAATTTGTTCCCCTTGCCGCCCTTGGATGGCGGGCGCGTGTTGGTCGGCTTGTTGCCTTGGCGCATGGCGGTCGGGTTTTCGAAGATTGAACGCTACGGGTTTTTCATCGTGATGGGTTTGGTTTTGTTGGGTATCGTCAACAGCCTGTGGATGCGGCCCATCATGGGCGCATCGATGCAAGCCATCCAGTGGACCTTGCAGCCATTGGCCTCTTTTTTACAACTGTCACCCTTATGAGCGAACGCGTACTGTCTGGCATGCGCCCCACTGGCGCACTTCACCTGGGCCACTACCACGGTGCCCTGAAAAACTGGGTGCGGCTGCAATCCCAGATGGCTTGCTTTTATTTCGTCGCAGATTGGCATGCCCTGACCACCCATTACGAAAGCCGCGAGGTGATCGAAAAGAATGTTTACGAGATGGTGATTGACTGGTTAGCCGCGGGCTTGGACCCGAACCAATGCACGATTTTTTTGCAAAGCCGCATCCCTGAACATGCCGAGTTGTTCACGCTCTTGGCCATGGGCACGCCTTTGAGTTGGCTCGAGCGCGTACCCACTTACAAAGACCAGATGGAAAAGCTCAAAGACAAGGACTTGACCACCTACGGTTTCTTGGGTTATCCCTTGTTGCAAGCCGCCGACATCCTGATTTACAAGGCCAAACATGTGCCGGTCGGTGAAGACCAAGCCAGCCATGTCGAATTGACCCGCGAAACCGCACGTCGCTTTAACCACTTGTACGGACGCGAGCCCAACTTTGACGCCTTGGTGCAGGACTGCTTGGCCAAGCTGCCCAAAGACAGCGTCAAACGCTTTGAAAAATCCCGCAAACAGTTTCAAGAAACCGGAGACGCCAAAGCGCTCGAAGGTGCGATGGGTTATTTGAAAACCGCCCCCGAATTGAGCGACAGCGACCGTGAGCGTTTGGAAGGCTATTTCAAAGGCACTGGCAAAGCCGTGCTGACTGAGCCCCATGCCTTGCTGACCGAAGCGAGCAAATTGCCGGGCTTGGATGGTGCAAAGATGAGCAAAAGCTACAACAACACCATTGCCATGCGCGAAGACAAAGCCCATATCGAGACCAAGGTGAGGCGCATGCCCACCGACCCGGCCAGGGTCAAGCGCACAGATGCAGGCAACCCCGACCGCTGCCCGGTCTGGCAATTCCATTTGGTCTACTCACCTCCCACCACCCAAACATGGGTGAAAACCGAATGCACCCGAGCAGGCATTGGCTGCTTGGAATGCAAGCAGCCGATCATCGATGCCATCGTGGCTGAGCAAGCGCCCATGCTGGCAAGAGCTGAACCTTTTGTTTCCAATCCTCGACTTGTTCGTGATATCGTAGACGCTGGCACACAGCGTGCGCGGGCCACGGCGCAAGAAACCATGCGCGAAGTGCGCGAGGCCATGGGCCTGAATTATTGACACCGGAGAAATCACAATGAGCTTGTATGTAATCGATGACCACCCGATGGTTCGCCAAATGATTGGCATGTTGCTGCGCCGTTTGCGCCCCTCTTCCAAGGTGGTTGAGTTAGAAAAATTCAGCGAACTCCAAGCCGCACTCATCAAAAACGGTGAGCCTGAGTTGTTTGTCCTTGATTTGCTGCTGCCTGGCGTCAAAGGCGCCACCGCCATCTCTGACGTGAAAAAGATGTACCCCGAGATCCCTCTGGTGGTGCTGTCTGCCATGCCGTCTGGCGAAGCGCGGGACGCTTGCCTGGAAGCAGGGGCGGACCTCTATATTGAGAAGTCCACCGATACCGCCGAAATCTCCCAGGCCATCCACGACATCATGAAATCCGACGACGATGACGCGGACGCGGATGCGGTGGTGGTTGGCGACATCAAATTGTCCAAACGCCAAAAACAACTCATCCTCATGCTCGACCGTGGCTTGTCCAACCGCGATATCGCCGCCGAACTCAGCATCAGCGAACACACGGTCAAGGTCCACCTGTGGCGCTTGTTCCGCCGCTTGGGTGTGAAAAGCCGCACCCAAACGCTTCACTTTGCCCGCACGCACGGGTTGTTGATGGGCTGATCAACCCCCTGTGCTGATCTTGCGTCCGTTCAAGCTCTGTACTGGACGGGCGTTGAGCTTGAAGGGGAACTTCGCTACCTGCGCCTTGGAGAGCTCGACCGGTGCCTTCAGAATATAAAACTGAACGCCTTCGGTGCATGGCGGCGTGGTGAGCGAGCCCTCGTAGTTGTAAAAGCCCAGCTCTTTGGGCAGCATGCTGCCAGGGTTGAAAACCACCTTGGCAGGCAGATACTCCTCGCCCTCTTTGGGTGGCAAGTTGGCCCACAAGGTCTTGATGGCTGCGCTGTCCTTGCCTTCGTTGAGCATGACACCAATCACGGCCAGCTTGCCTTCTTTGCTCTTGTGCACAAAGTGGGCCACCATGGCGGCGTTCTTTCCATCGACCTGTTCTTCTGAGGGGCGGTGGAAGTGAAATTGCAATAAATCAAAACTCTCTTTGCCAATGGTCAGGGTGCTGCCAGGCTCGACATTGACTTGGATGGTGTGGCCGTTGTTGATGATCTTCAGCGGGCCTTCCTTGTAGTCAACCGTCAAGCTGTCTTTGGATTTATCGAATGGACCAACGATGTTCAAAGGCGATTGTTTCTTGCCTTTACCGCAAATGGGGAAGTTGTCGCCCCAGTGCTCAGGGCCGTTGTCGCCCTCATAGCCCCAGTGAACGTCATGCGCTTTGCCATCTTTTTTTCCATGGTCGTCTTTGCCGCCATGGCTGTCTGCAGCCTTGTCAGCGTTGGCTTCAGGAGACTTTTTGCAGTCCGACAGCACGGTGACTTTTTGACCCGCTGCAGCCAAGGCGTTTTGTGCCGCACACACGGTTTGCAAGCGGTTGCTCCATTCGGCCATTTCCAGGGCTTTTTGGAACGCTGCAATGGTTGACTCGTCTTGAGCCCCTTTGGTCAGCAAACGCAAGGACGCCAGACCGACCTGGCGTTCAGCAGTGAGGGTTTTTTGTGATTTGTAAATGGTCTCCACATCCTGCAAGACCACGCCATTGGTGAAAGCGGCCTTGAGGGCGTCGAGCTCATAAGAAGCGGTATTGGGGGTGTCAGCTGCAGGCTCGGCCACCACTGGTGGTTCTTCCTCGGATTTCTCCAAAGCCGCCTTGGCTTCATCCAGTTGCTCGGTCAATTCAGTCACCTCTTCTGCCAAATGCTTTTTGGCGGAATAGTTCAAATAGGCCAAGGTGGCTGTCGCGATCAAACAGATCCCCAACAAGACTTCCAAAATCGTTCGTAGGTGTTTTTTCATAGCTGCTCTGAATCAAATGAAGGGTGTGCAGGTGCGCTGGCCGTCCTCGCCCAGCGGTGTGTCTGATGGTATCGGTTCGAACCAGCCCACTCTTGAGCGAAGCGGTGCAGATAGAGTTCTTTTGAATTCATTTTTCGGCGCAAGCCGTCTGAAAACTGCATTTTTAAAGCCATCGGTGATTTTCAGCCCCTGACAAACAAGGTGACCAACGGCTCTTCACCCAGTTGCCGGCTCCAGTGGCCATGCACCTGCGGATCGAAAACAGCACCCACGGGCAACAAGTCGGCTGAATAGAAATGCTGACCTGCTGAGAAAACCTTGGTGCTGCCGTCTTGCAATCCAATTTGCATTTGCCCTTGCAGGATGAACACCCACTGGGTGTGGCTGCTGACGTGGAATTCGCTGCGAAAACCCACTGGGCTGTGACGCCATTGCATGCCATGCGTGGGCATGAGGGCGCTCAAGCGGGCCTGGGGGGTGCCTTCATCCAAGGCCACAGGCTCTTCTCGAAAGCGGGCGCGGCCATCGGTGTCGGTGAAAAGCACGGTGCGGGTGAAATGGTTCATGGGCGCATCATAAAGAGGTGGCTGGCTACAATCTGCCCTCCTGTCACAGCCTCTGGATCTACACCATGACCCGCTGCATCCCTTCAAGGACTTTGCCATGAGCCGCAAAGTCTTCATCAAAACCTTCGGCTGCCAAATGAACGAGTACGACTCGGACAAGATGGCCGATGTCTTGGCCGCGGCCCAAGGCTACGAACAAACCACTGACATCGACACCGCCGACCTGGTGGTGTTCAACACCTGCTCGGTGCGCGAAAAAGCCCAAGAAAAAGTGTTTTCCGATTTGGGGCGCGTCAAGCACCTCAAAGCCAAGGGCGTGCAAATCGCGGTGGGCGGGTGTGTGGCCAGCCAAGAAGGCGAAGCCATCATTGCCCGCGCCCCCTATGTGGATGTGGTGTTTGGTCCGCAAACCCTGCACCGTTTGCCCGAGTTGCTCAACCAGCGCCGCGAACTGAAAAAACCGCAGGTCGACATCAGCTTTCCCGAGATTGAAAAGTTCGACCACCTGCCGCCTGCCCGTGTGGAGGGCGCGTCTGCCTTTGTCTCAATCATGGAAGGCTGCTCCAAGTACTGTAGCTATTGCGTGGTGCCTTACACACGTGGCGAAGAAATCAACCGCCCCTTGGACGATGTGCTCACCGAGGTGGCCGGCTTGACCGCCCAGGGTGTGAAAGAAATCACCCTGCTGGGTCAAAACGTCAATGCCTACCGCGGCAGCATGGGCGACACCGCTGAGATCGCTGACTTTGCCCTGCTGATCGAGTACATCGCCGAAATCCCAGGGGTCGAGCGCATCCGCTACACCACCAGCCACCCCAATGAATTCACGCAGCGACTGATCGATGTCTATGCCAAGGTGCCGCAACTGGTGAGCCATTTGCACCTGCCGGTGCAGCACGGCAGCGACCGCATCTTGATGGCCATGAAACGCGGCTACACCGCCATGGAATACAAAAGCACGGTCCGCAAACTGCGTTCAGTGCGGCCTGACATTGCCATGAGCTCAGATTTCATTGTGGGCTTCCCTGGCGAAACCCAGGAAGACTTCGACAAGCTGATGAAGCTGATCACCGACATCGGCTTTGATGCGTCTTTCAGTTTCATCTTCAGCCCCCGCCCTGGCACCCCCGCTGCCAATTTGCCGGACGACACCCCCCATGAAGTCAAGCTGCGCCGCTTGCAACACCTGCAAGCCACGGTCGAGGACAACGTGCGCCGCATCGGTGAAAGCCGTGTCGGCACAGTTCAGCGGATTTTGGTGGAAGGCGCTTCGCGCAAAAGTGCAGCCGAGTTGATGGGCCGCACCGAATGCAACCGCATCGTCAATTTCCCGGCCGGCCCGCTGGGTCAGCGTCTGGTGGGACAGATGGTGGATGTGCGCATCACCGAAGCGCTGCCGCACTCCTTGCGCGGCGAAGTGGTGGTGGCCTGAGGCGTCAGCGCGGCATGCCGGGGAAGCCCCCGCCCATGCCAGGAAAGCCTTTCATGCCACCCAACTTTTTCATCATCTTCATCAAGCCGCCGCCGCGCATCTTCTTCATCATGTCTTGCATCTGCCCAAATTCATTGAGCAGGCGGTTGACTTCTTGAACCTGCACGCCCGCGCCAGCCGCGATGCGCCGCTTGCGGGTCGCCTTGATCAGTTCAGGCTTGGCGCGTTCTTGGGCCGTCATGCTGTGGATGATGCCTTGCTTTTTCAGCATGTCTTTTTCAGCGCGGTTCAAATCCACGTCCTTGGCTTTGGCCGCCAACTGCGTGGGCATCTTGTCCATCAAGCTTGACAAGCCGCCCATTTGCTTCATCTGCTGGATTTGCGCCAAAAAATCGTTCAGGTCAAAGCCATCACCACTTTTGAACTTGGCCGCCATTTTTTGCGCGGCGTCCATGTCCACATTGGCCGTGACCTGCTCCACCAAGGCCAAGATGTCACCCATGCCCAGGATGCGTCCGGCATGTCGGTCAGCGTCAAAGGCCTCCAGCCCATCGATTTTTTCGCTGGTACCGGCAAACTTGATCGGCGCGCCGGTGATTTGCCGCACCGACAGCGCCGCCCCCCCACGCGAATCGCCATCGGTTTTGGTCAACACAATGCCCGTCAGCGGCAGCGCCTCTTTGAAAGCTTTGGCGGTGTTGACCGCGTCCTGACCCAGCATCGCGTCCACCACGAACAAGGTCTCCACCGGATTGACCGCCGCGTGCAAGGCCTTGATTTCTTGCATCAAGGCTTCATCAATCGCCAGGCGTCCTGCGGTGTCCACCAACAACACATCTATATAGTGCTTGCGGGCATGGTCCAAAGCAGCCAAGGCGATGTCCACGGGTTTTTGGCTCGGGTCGCTTGGGAACCACTCCGCGCCGGCTTGGGCGGTCACGGTTTTGAGTTGTTCGATGGCAGCCGGGCGGTAAACGTCGGCAGAGACCGTCAACACTTTTTTTCGGCGCTTGGTGATCAGGTGTTTGGCCAGTTTGGCAGTGGTGGTGGTTTTACCCGCACCTTGCAAACCCGCCATCAAAATCACCGCCGGCGGTTGTGCGGCCAAATTGATATCAGACACCCCCTCGCCCATGGTGGCGGCGAGTTCTTTTTGAACAATGCTCACCAGCACTTGGCCAGGGGTCAGCGAATTGATCACCTCTTGGCCCAAGGCCTTGTCTTTCACCCGCGCCACAAAGTCACGCACCACGGGCAAGGCCACGTCAGCTTCCAACAATGCCATGCGCACTTCGCGCAGCATGTCGGCCACATTGGCTTCTGTGATCCGAGCCTGACCACTGATTTGCTTGACCAGTCGCGAAAGTTTGTCACTGAGAGCGGTTGCCATGGTGTTACCTGTGTGTGGGCTGGCGGATGAGATATCCAAGTCGTTAGCAAGACGCTAAACTGTGTGCATGATTGTATTCAGCGCATCCAACTTTAGCCTGATATGGGGCCTGGTTGCAGCATGTGCCTATGCCCTGGGCGCTTTTTTGGGCGGTCGACTCTCGCCCCACCAAAGCCGCAACTACCTGTGGTTGATCTCGCTGTTTCATGGCTTGAGTGTGGTGGCCAGCTTGATTCCAGCCGAAGATGGGCTTGCGTATTTCGGTTTTGCAGCGGCTTTATCGGCAACGGCTTGGCTGGTTTTGTTGGTCTATACCCTGGAACACCACTGGTTCCCCCAAATGCAAACACGCTGGATATTGTCTTGCGCTGGCATGGTTGCGGTGATCCTTCCCTTGGTCTTTCCAGGTCAAGCGCTCCACAAAACAGCTTCGGCCTGGCTGCCCTTGCATTGGTTGCTGGGTTTGGCGTCTTACGCCATGTTCGCAGCCGCAGTTGTCCACGCCAGTTTGATGAGTCGCGCAGAACGACAGATGCGACTGGCTGCGTCCGATCCCACAGGGCTTCCCTTGCTCACCTTGGAGCGATTGACATTCAGGTTCGTGAACATCGGCTTTTTCTTGTTGTCCCTGACCCTGATGGCAGGCTGGTGGTTCAGCGAACATCTCTACGGCCCCGACAAACCCTTCCG
The DNA here is from genome assembly GCA_945890735.1 of Bordetella parapertussis. Lineage (GTDB taxonomy): Bacteria > Pseudomonadota > Gammaproteobacteria > Burkholderiales > Burkholderiaceae_C > Limnohabitans. Next base: position 24,543 of record CAMDCZ010000006.1, read on the forward strand.
CTGGGACCATAAAACCATCTTGTCCACACTGGCGTGGATCGTTTTCCTGCTGTTGCTGTGGGGCCGCCATTACCGCGGTTGGCGTGGACCCTTGGCTGTGCGAACCCTCTACTTTGGTGCTGCCCTGCTGCTGCTGTCTTATGCGGGCTCCCGATTTGTCATGGAAGTGCTGTTGCACCGCGGCCTGTGAAATACCTGATCCTGATCGGCGTTGTCTTTGCGGTCATTTGGTGGATCAAGTCAAGTCGACCAGACCCTAAGACGGATCGTCAAAAGGGTTCTTCAACCGACGCACCACAACAGATGGTGGTTTGTGCGCATTGTGGCGTGCACCTGCCCGAGCAAGATGCGGTTTTTTCCGCCAATGCCAGCTACTGCAGTCAAGCCCACCGATCCCTGAAGGAAGGCTGAAATTGACTGCACCTTTGTGGAAACAGGGTTGGTATCGTTTTGCGCACCGCATCGATTCACCCAACTTTGGCCCACGCCCTCAGCCCACCGACATTGATTTGGTGGTGATACACGCCATCAGTCTGCCCCCGGGTGAATACGGCAGCAGCGATGTCGCGGATTTCTTCACCAACCAATTGGCACACGACAAGCATCCGTATTTCGAGCACCTCAAAGGGGTCGAGGTTTCTGCGCATTTCTACATTCGCCGAGGTGGTGAATTGCTGCAGTTCGTCAGTTGCGATGACCGTGCTTGGCATGCTGGCACTTCCACACATTTGGGTCGCCATGATTGCAATGATTTTTCGATTGGCATCGAGCTCGAAGGTTTGGATGGCGATGCATTCACCGCAGAGCAATACGAAAGTTTAATTTCACTGTTGCCTGTTTTGGCTTTGCAATACCCACTGAAACACACGGTTGGGCATGAGCATGTTGCACCCGCGCGGAAAAAAGACCCTGGCCCTGGTTTTTCATGGCTTTTTTTGCAACAAGGCTTGGGCTGGGAAGAAAAAAATTTCACCCCTGGGGTTATCCACAAGCAGAAAAAAACACAGGCTACACCTGACAATTTCAGGCAGTCGTTACCAACAGATTCGTGACAACCAAATATTTTTAAAAAATTTGTCAAACACTACGCGTAGTGTGTTGAAAAGAGATAAGACCCCATATATAGTGTGGCCCATGCACAAGACAGATGGCCCGATGAACGCGTCAGGCCTCGCTGAATAAGAAGTTAACAAAAGCATTCACGCCCAACAGGATTTAAAAAAGATGCAAATCGCCCCCTCTTCGACAGTCGCAACGACTTACATCAAGCCCACTGACGCCACAGACCAAGCACAGACCCAGATCCTGAATGCCAGTTTGACCCATTACCAAATCATCCGACGCAACGGCGCTGTGGTTCCCTTCGAACCCGCCAAGATCGCCGTCGCCATGATGAAGGCGTTTTTGGCTGTTCACGGCACGCAAGGCGCGGCCTCAGCCAGCGTGCGCGAAACGGTTGACCAACTCACCCAAGCCGTGGTTCGTGCTTTGTTGCGTTCGCGCCCCGGTGGTGGCACTTTCCATATTGAAGATGTGCAAGACCAGGTAGAACTGGGTCTCATGCGTGGAAGCCACCATGAAGTTGCGCGCGCCTATGTGCTTTACCGCGAAAGACGCACCCAAGAACGTGCATCCAACAAGGAGCAACAAGCCCCAGCAGAACCTGTCTTGCATGTGATGGACAACGGTCAACGCGTTGCGCTGGACACTGCCCGCTTGACGTTTTTGGTCGAGGCCGCTTGTGCGGGTTTGGGGCAAGACGTGCAGGCCGGTCCCATCCTCAGCGAGACCATGCGCAACTTGTATGACGGCATCCCCATGGAAGAGGTGCACAAAGCATCGGTGCTGGCCGCCAGAACCCTGATTGAAAAAGAGCCTTCATACACTTTTGCCACTGCGCGTTTGTTGATGTACTCGATTGCCAAAGAGGTCTTGGGCAAAGAAGCCACACAAGCCGAGATGGGTCAACATTACTTAGACACCTTTTCCAGCTTCTTGAAAAAGGGTGTGGACAACGACTTGCTCGACGCGCGCTTGCTGCAGTTTGACTTGGACCGTTTGGCTAAAGCCCTCAAGCCAGAACGCGACTTCCAGTTTGACTACCTGGGTCTGCAAACCCTGTATGACCGCTATTTCTTGCACGTGCGCAAACAACGCATCGAGCTGCCCCAATCGTTCTTCATGCGCGTGGCCATGGGCTTGTCGCTCAATGAAGTCAACCGGGAAGAGCGAGCCATTGAGTTTTATGAAGTCTTGTCCTCCTTCGACTTCATGTCCAGCACACCCACTTTGTTCAACAGCGGCACCACGCGCCCTCAGCTTTCAAGCTGCTACTTGACCACTGTTCCGGATGACCTGGACGGCATCTACGAATCCATCAAAGAAAACGCACTGCTGTCGAAATTCGCGGGCGGCTTGGGCAATGACTGGACACGCGTTCGCGCTTTGGGCAGCCACATCAAGGGCACCAACGGTGAATCGCAAGGTGTGGTGCCTTTCTTGAAAGTGGTCAACGACACCGCCGTGGCGGTCAACCAAGGCGGCAAACGCAAAGGTGCGGTATGTACCTACCTCGAAACTTGGCATCTGGACATCGAAGAGTTTTTGGAGTTGCGCAAAAACACCGGTGACGATCGACGCCGTACCCACGACATGAACACCGCCAACTGGATTCCTGACTTGTTCATGCGCCGTGTGATGGAAAAGGGCGAGTGGACCTTGTTTTCGCCGTCCAACACGCCCGATTTACACGACTTGTTTGGTCATGAATTCGAGGTGGCCTACACAGCGTACGAAACCAAAGCCAAACAAGGTTTGATCAAACCTGCCAAAACAGTGCAAGCGACCGATCTGTGGCGCAAGATGCTGACCATGCTGTTTGAAACAGGTCACCCATGGATCACCTTCAAAGATGCTTGCAACGTCCGTTCACCGCAACAGCATTCCGGCGTTGTGCATTCCTCCAACCTGTGTACGGAAATCACCCTCAATACCAGCGACACAGAAACAGCTGTCTGCAACCTGGGCTCGGTCAACCTGGTTCGCCATTTGAAAACCGGTGCCCATGGTCAAGAACTCGATCACGACAAACTCAAGCGCACGATCAAAACCGCCATGCGCATGCTCGACAACGTGATCGACATCAACTATTACGCGGTTAAAAAAGCCCGCGACTCCAATTTGCGTCACCGGCCTGTCGGTTTGGGCATCATGGCCTTCCAAGACAGTCTGTACGAATTGCAGATTCCTTATGCATCCCAGGCGGCGGTTGAGTTCGCTGATCGCTCCATGGAAGCCATCTGCTACTACGCATACTGGGCATCCACCGAGTTGTCACGCGAACGGGGGCGGTACTCTACTTACAAAGGCTCCCTGTGGGATCAAGGCATCCTGCCATTGGACACCCTGAACCTCCTGGAAAAATCCCGTGGCGGTTACATCGAAGTTGACCGCAGCGCAACTTTGGACTGGGAAGCCCTGCGCCAAAAGATAGCGACTGACGGCATGCGCAACTCCAATTGCGTGGCTATCGCACCCACGGCCACCATTTCCAACATCGTGGGCGTGGATGCCTCCATCGAACCATGCTTTGGCAATTTATCCGTCAAATCCAACCTGTCCGGCGAATTCACCATCATCAATGCCTACCTGGTGCGCGACCTCAAACGCTTGGGTCTGTGGGATGACGTGATGGTGATGGACCTCAAGCACTTTGAAGGTTCACTGCGCCCCATCGACAGAGTGCCACAAGCCCTCAAGGACATGTACGCCACTGCTTTTGAGGTGGAAACACAATGGCTGGTAGAGGCCGCAGCCCGTCGCCAAAAATGGATTGACCAAGCGCAGTCGCTCAACATCTACATGGCAGGTGCGTCCGGTAAAAAATTGGATGACACCTACAAATTAGCTTGGTTGCGCGGTCTCAAAACCACCTATTACCTGCGCACCACCAGTGCCACTCAGGCAGAAAAGTCCACCGTGCAAGCGGGTTCACACAATGCTGTGGCCTCGGGCGCCGGCACATCTGGGCTGAGTGCCATGGAGATGGCAGCGGCAGCGGCACGCGCACAAATGGCCAGCACACCTGCGACCGATGTGAAATTTTGTGGCGTAGACGATCCAACCTGTGAAGCTTGCCAGTAAATACCCAAGCACCATCACTCACCCGAACCCAAGCATGCGATGCAAATCAACAACATACTTCGGTATGAATGTGAATGAACACTTTGCGTTTCAGCTCTAAACAACCATAATCCGAAGAATGGAAATACAGTCATGTTGACCTGGGAAGAAGAAGCAAAACCCCAAGCGCTTAGCGCAACCACTGGCGGCCTTCAGAGCCTCCCTACACAGTTGCCCCCGCAAACGCCCACACAGCGCATCCTCAACGACGGCGCGGTCGTCTCATCCACCGAAGTACCCTCCATCACCGCCAAAGCTTCAGGTCATCGCATGACCGCTGCTGACAAACGAATCATCAATGGTCAGACCGATGTCAACCAATTGGTGCCTTTCAAGTACAAATGGGCTTGGGAAAAGTACTTGGCAACTTGCGCCAATCACTGGATGCCGCAAGAAGTCAACATGACCCGCGACATTGCGCTGTGGAAAGACCCGAACGGATTGACCGAAGACGAGCGTCGGATCATCAAACGCAATTTGGGTTTCTTTGTGACTGCCGATTCATTGGCCGCCAACAACATCGTGTTGGGCACCTACCGTCACATCACAGCACCCGAATGCCGTCAATTTTTACTGCGTCAAGCATTTGAAGAAGCTATTCACACACATGCCTACCAGTACATCGTCGAGTCTTTGGGCTTGGACGAGAGTGAAATATTCAATGCTTACCAAGAAGTGCAGTCGATTCGTGACAAGGATGAGTTTCTGATCCCATTCATCGATGCGATCATGAACCCTCACTTCCATACAGGCACACCTGAAACCGATCAAACTTTGCTCAAGTCTTTGATCGTGTTCGCATGCTTGATGGAAGGTTTGTTCTTTTATGTCGGTTTCACCCAAATCTTGGCACTGGGTCGACAAAACAAAATGACCGGCGCTGCAGAGCAATACCAATACATTCTTCGTGATGAATCCATGCATTGCAACTTCGGCATTGACTTGATCAACCAAATCAAACTGGAAAATCCACACCTGTGGACAGCTGAGTTCAAGGCCGAAATCAACACGCTTTTCCACAAGGCGGTTGAACTCGAATACAGATACGCGGAGGACACCATGCCACGCGGTGTTCTGGGCATGAATGCCTCCATGTTCAAAGGCTATTTGCGTTACATTGCAAATCGCCGTGCGACCCAAATCGGACTAGAAACATTGTTCCCCAACGAAGAAAATCCTTTTCCTTGGATGAGCGAAATGATCGACTTGAAAAAAGAGCGTAATTTCTTTGAAACCCGCGTCATTGAGTACCAAACTGGTGGCGCTTTGTCTTGGGACTGAAATTGCGTCGACCCACACTGTTTTTGGACACCTTGGTGAATGAAGCAACGCTCATTCCGACGTGCCCAAAAACGAACCCTGTTCATGGTGTTGGACCTCGGTTCAGCGCCATGAATCACTTGGCTACGTGAGAAGAAGCCAAGTGTTTTGAACCAACGATCTGAGATCTTGATCTAGGAGAATCTAATGGCAACTGCAAAAAAATCCGCTGCAAAAAAACCAGCAGCAAAAAAACCAGCAGCTAAAAAAGCTGCTGCCAAGAAACCTGTCGCTAAAAAAGCAGCAGCTAAAAAGCCCGTAGCCAAAAAAGCTGCAGCCAAAAAGCCAGTCGCTAAGAAAGCTGCAGCTAAAAAGCCCGTAGCCAAGAAAGCTGCAGCTAAAAAGCCAGCCGTCAAAAAAGCAGCAGCTAAAAAGCCCGCAGCCAAAAAGGTTGCAGCTAAAAAGCCAGCCGCCAAGAAAGTAGCAGCTAAAAAGCCTGCAGCCAAAAAACCAGCAGCCAAAAAACCGGTTGCCAAAAAAGCTGCGGCCAAAAAGCCTGCAGCCAAAAAACCAGCCGCAAAAAAAAAGCCACTAGTCGCTAAAAAGGCTGCGAAAAAGCCTGCTGCCAAGCCCCACAAGGCTGCTGCACCTGCAGTTCACCATGTGGCGCAAACAACACTGAATCCTCAAGCTGCCTGGCCGTTTCCAACAGCCACCAAGCCCTGAAGTTGAAACAGTGTTTGCCTGCCAACCCGGTGTCTCATCGCACCGGGTTTTTTTATGTCAGCGTGTAATTTTGGGGTCCTCGGCTGGCAATTTTGAGCGCACCCATTTTGTTGCCCAGCTCGGCGCATCGCACCAAATCCCAGCCTTGATCCAGGCCAAACAACAGCGCGCTTCGCCAAGCATCGCCACAACCTGTCGGGTCCACCACCGAAGTGGCTTTGACCGGATCCACCAACGTCATCTGCCGGTCTTGCCACACTTCGCATCCGTTTGCCCCCAAAGTCACTGCCAAGCCATTGACCCGACTGGAAATCTCAGCGGCATCCCAACCGGTTCTGTCGGAAAGCATTTTTCCTTCGTAATCATTGACTGTCACCCAAGTTGCCAGTTCAATGAAATGACGCAGCGTCTCGCCATCGAACATTGGCAGGCCTTGGCCCGGGTCAAACACAAAGGCAATACCAGCATCTGCAAATTGCTGGGCATGCTCGATCATGGCGTCACGACCATCGGGTGACACGATCCCCAATGTGATATCGGGTCTTTTTTCCACGCGCGTGGTGTGTGCTTGCATCATGGCACCAGGGTGAAAAGCGGTGATTTGATTGTTGTCCAAGTCCGTCATGATCATGGCTTGGGCGGTGTAGGTGTCATCCACCATTTTCACGAAATCGGTAGGGATGCCCAGGTGCTGCAGGCGGTTCATGTAACTTTCACCATCATTGCCCAAGGTGGCCATTGGCAACGGGTGACCGCCCAAGAGTTTCAGCCCATAGGCGACATTGCCTGCGCATCCACCGAAGTCTCTTTGCAGACGAGGCACCAAAAAGGACACATTCAGAATGTGCAACTGCTCGGGGAGTATTTGCTCTTTGAAGTGGCCTTCAAAGTGCATGATGGTGTCAAAAGCCAAAGATCCACAAATCAAAACTGCCATGGGTACTCCCAACAATTCAAGGGTAAAAAAGAACAGATCGGTAACCGTTGATTCTCGGTGAGAACGCAGGGTCAACCATGAAAGTGAACTCAAAGCTCTGCGACCTGGCGGCTCGCAAACTGTCGGTCAAACCCATGTCCAAAGGGGTGATGATTTTGCGAATCACCACCGCTTCATTGTCATCGGTGAGGGTCAACTCCAAGCTCGGCATCATCACAGGAAAGTCACCGAGGTTTTTGATGACGCCAGCAAATGCATACAAGTCTGCATCGATGCGCTGAAAGACACCTGTTTCCATCGATACCTGTTCGGGTGAGATCGGCATGTGGACATCGCAGGACAAGGGTCTGCACATGTGGGTCAAGAGGGGCAGCAAGGCAGGCTCGGTGGATGCCAGGTGGTGCCTCCAATGCATGAGCCCTTGCAGACCAAGCAACACGGCTAACAAAATAGCGACCCCAATACCGTGGTGAAATGGCGTTGGTGTGACCGCACTGACTGGCGCGACCGCAGGTGCCGGGGTTGGCGCCGACGCTTGGACATCCGTGGCATGTGCAACTGGCTCGCCATCGAGCTCGAACAGGTGCTGGTCCACCTCGAAGACATGTGCGCATCGTCCACAACGCACCCAAGCATCCGCTGCACTGTAGTGTTCAGCTTGGATGGCAAATGCCGTCTGGCATTGAGGACAAAGGGTGACGATGGCCATGGCCTGAAGACTTCAAGAAAAAGCAAAGCTTATCAAAGGCCTGTGCCTTGCATGAGCACCCAGCCATCTTGGCGATCTGCCACTTGCAAAGGCAAATGAGGCTCATAAGCGGCTTGGATCTCATCGACTTGCCGCTCCAAAATCCCAGCCAGTATCAAGGTTCCACCAGGGGCGACATGGGCGCAGAGCAAAGGTGCCAACACCTTCAAAGGCGCAGCCAAAATGTTGGCCACCACCAAGGGGTAATGCCCACGGGCCAGCTCGGGCATGCCTGTATGCAACTCGACATGGTTGGCTTGTGCGTTGGCCAGTGCAGACGCCACAGCATCGGGGTCAATATCGACGGCATCGACGGATGATGCACCGAGCATGGCAGCACCGATGGCCAAAATACCTGAACCACAACCGTAATCCAGCACCCGTTGACCCATCGGCGGGTGTTGGGCTATGAAGCGTAAACACATGCGCGTGGTGGGGTGGGTACCTGTGCCGAAGGCCAAACCCGGGTCCAAGCGCAAAACCCACTTCGCCTCTCGAGGTGGTTCATGCCAAGTGGGCACCACCCAAAAATCAGAGGTGATCGGCACGGGTTCAAATTGTGATTGGGTCAAGCGAACCCAATCTTGCTCTGGCACTTCGCTGACACTCAGCAGCACACAATTGTCAAAAAAGTCTTGTAGCGCCAGCAGATGCGCGGCCTCTTTGGCCAAGCGTTCGTCGGCAAACAAAGCGATCACATGTGAACGCATCCAACCCGGCGCGGGCGCTGGCATCCCCGGTTCGCCAAAAATCGCTTGCTCTTGATCGGTATGCGCGTCGGCATCTTCCACAGAAACACTCAGTGCATCGAGTGCCATCAAGGCATCGCTGATGGTGTCTACCTGCGACTGTGGGCAAGCAAGCCGGAGCTCGAACATCAGGACTGACGAACAGCCAACCACTCTTCCAGATAGTGGATGTTGGTGCCGCCTGCAACAAAGCCGGGGTCATTCATCAACTCGCGGTGCAAGGCGATATTGGTCTGAATGCCTTCTACGACGGTTTCACCCAAGGCAGTGCGCATGCGTGCCAATGCGTGCTCACGGGTGTCGCCATGGACAATGATCTTGCCAATCATGGAATCGTAGTTGGAGGGCACAAAGTAGTTGGTATAGATGTGTGAGTCCACCCGCACACCCGGTCCACCAGGCGGATGCCACATGGTGACCCGGCCTGGCGAAGGCGTGAATTTGAAGGGGTCTTCCGCGTTGACTCGGCACTCGATCGCATGCCCTTTGATCTCGATCTGCCGTTGCGTGAAAGGCAGCTTTTGGCCTGCAGCCGTCATGATCTGGGTTTTGACAATGTCAATGCCCGTGATGAACTCCGTGACTGGGTGCTCAACCTGAACACGCGTGTTCATCTCGATGAAATAAAACTCGCCGTTCTCGTACAAAAACTCAAAGGTACCGGCGCCGCGGTAACCCATTTTTTTGCAAGCTGCGGCGCAGCGGTCTCCGATGCGCTCGATGAGTTTGCGCGCAATGCCAGGCGCGGGCGCTTCCTCAATCACTTTTTGATGGCGCCTTTGCATGGAGCAATCGCGCTCACCCAAATAGACGGCATTTTTGTAGTTATCCGCCAGGATTTGGATTTCGATGTGCCGCGGGTTTTGCAAGAACTTTTCCATGTAAACCGCTGGATTGCCAAAGGCAGCACCTGCCTCTGCTTTGGTGGTTTGCACCGCATGGATCAAAGCGGCCTCGTTGTGCACCACCCGCATGCCACGACCACCGCCGCCACCTGCGGCTTTGATGATGACTGGATAACCGATGGATTTGGCGATGCGCCTGATTTGTGCAGGGTCGTCAGGCAATTCACCTTCCGAGCCAGGCACACAAGGCACGCCCGCCTTGATCATGGCCTGCTTGGCAGATACCTTGTCACCCATCATGCGGATGGCGTCAGGGGTTGGGCCAATGAACACAAAGCCGCTTTTCTCAACCCGCTCCGCGAAGTCAGCGTTTTCGCTCAAAAAGCCATAACCTGGATGAATCGCTTGGGCATCGGTGACTTCAGCAGCAGAAATGATGGCGGGCATGTTGAGGTAACTCAAGGAAGACGCTGCCGGCCCAATGCACACCGCCTCTTCAGCCAATTTCACATACTTGGCCTCGCGGTCTGCCTCGGAATACACCACCACCGCCTCCACGCCCAGCTCTTTACAAGCGCGCTGGATGCGAAGCGCAATTTCGCCACGGTTGGCGATCAAAATCTTTTTAAACATGCCTGGGGATCACTCAATCACGAACATGGGCTGACCGTATTCGACCGCTTGCCCGTTGTCGACCATGATCTTGGTCACGGTTCCACTGTGATCAGCCTCGATTTCGTTCAAAATTTTCATTGCCTCGATGATGCAAATGGTTTCACCGGCCTTGACCACACTGCCTACTTGGACAAAGGGCTTGGCATCGGGGCTCGAGGCGCTGTAGAAAGTACCCACCATGGGGGACTTGACCAGGTGGCCGGTCTCGGCAGCAGGCTCAGCCGCTGGGCTGGCCGCGGCGGCGGGTACGCTGGCGGCTGGCACGGCAAGGGGTGCCGCAACCACGGGGGCTGCCATGACGACGGGGCCGCCGACGGGGCCCTTGACGATGCGCACCTTGCCCTCGGCTTCAGTGATTTCAAGCTCGGAGACATTGGACTCCGACACCAGATCGATCAGGGTTTTGAGTTTTCTTAAATCCATGGATCTTGTGGTCTTCTGCTGTTAAAGAGGGTGTAATTTACACCAATTTGTAATCGGACTCGAAAAAGAGCCGCGGCGATGGACTCAGGCCCAAGACTGAATCTCGGTGGCCGAGAGTTTACCTAATTTACTCATCTGCACTCGGCCTTGTGCATCGATCACCAAAGTGAAAGGCAAACCGCCGGTGGGATTGCCTAAATTTTTCATCAGTTGGGTGCCTTCCAAGCCGGCAAAACCTATGGCGTATTCTACCGGATGCTGACCCAAATAACGCTTGACCGCGCTGGGCTGGTCAATCGCCAAACCAATCATTTGCCAGCTTTTGGCTTTGTTTTCAAGGTAGAAGGCGTTTAATAACGGCATTTCTTCTATGCATGGGGTACACCAGGTTGCCCAAAAATTCAGCACCAATGGTTTTCCCTGAAAGCCTTCAAGCTTGAGAACCGATCCGTCTGGTTGTTCGAATTGAGTCGACCAGAGATTGCTCAACGAAGCTTCAGGTACGGCCTGGGTCTGGTGTCGCCACCAACCCACACCCAAACCAGCGCCCAAGGCAGCGCCAGCCACTGCCAGCATGCTGCGGCGTGAAGGTTTGGCAGGGGGGGTCAATTGTTCAGTGTCCATCAGCCATTGTCTAACAACTGGCGAACGGCCTGAATATCCCCTCTGGGCGCGCGCCCTTGGTCATCAGGGCGCAAAGCACCCCTGAGGTCGTCATAGTCATACACCATCAAATGAATCCCAATGTATTCACCCAGTGCTTCGCACTGGCTTTGGATACTCAAGGCATCCACCGTTTCTCCCCTGAAGCCGGCCACAGACTGGGCTTGGTAGCTCACCCCGTTGTCGATCAAGAAAAGCTCTGCGGATTTGGGGTCGTCGCAAAACAGCTGAATGAAAATGTCCGACAAACGGGTGGCCGATCCGCGCCAAACCGCGCCGCAGAGGAATGGGCGAAAGCCTGCCAAACGCACCATCCACACCAGCGCCAGTTGGCGCAGGGCTTTCAACGCCTGGGGCTGGGTGTCCGCACAAAACAGCCGCAGGTAGTCAAACACCTGCTCTTCCAGCAGGTCGTTGTCAGGCAACGGGCTTTTGCTGCTCAGACCCAACTCGCGCAACGCACGGCGCTTGGCAGGGCCATATTCCATGCCTTCTTCCACCACCAACCTGGCAGCGGTGGCCGCGATTTCCACTTTGACATCATTCGACATGCGTTGTATTTTGCCGTGTCAGCCAAACCTACAATCGCAGGCTATGCATATCCACATCCTCGGCATTTGCGGTACCTTCATGGGCGGCTTGGCCGCCCTCGCCCGTGAATCGGGTCACCGGGTCACCGGCTGCGACACCGGCGTTTACCCACCCATGAGCGACCAGCTGCGCGCCTTGGGCATCGAATTGATCGAGGGCTACGGTGCCGACCAGCTGCAGCTCAAGCCCGACATGTTCGTGGTGGGCAATGTGGTGTCTCGCGCCAGCGCCGGCGATGGTTCGGCTCGCTATCCCCTGATGGAAGCCGTCCTGGAATCTGGCTTGCCCTACACCAGCGGGCCACAGTGGCTCAGTGACCATGTGCTGCACGCCCCCGCACAACCCAGGCATGTGCTGGCGGTCGCAGGCACCCATGGCAAAACCACCACCACCGCGATGCTGAGCTGGGTCTTGGACCAAGCTGGTTTGACCCCTGGTTTCTTGATCGGTGGCGTGCCCCTGAACTTTGGCGTCTCGGCCCGCTTAGGTGCCTTGGCCTCGGGACAAGAACGCCCCTTGTTTGTGATCGAAGCAGATGAATACGACACCGCCTTTTTTGACAAACGAAGCAAGTTTGTGCATTACCGGCCCCGAACAGCGGTCTTGAACAACCTCGAGTTCGATCACGCGGACATCTTCCCTGACCTGGCAGCGATCGAACGCCAGTTCCACCACTTGGTGCGCACCGTGCCTGGCCGCGGGCGCTTGGTGGTCAACGCCGAGCAGGCGAGTTTGCAGCGCGTGCTGGACATGGGGCATTGGAGTCAGGTGGCGGGTTTTGGGCTGGAAACCCCTGCCGATTGGCAAGTGCGCGGAGAGCCCCATGACTTCGAGGTGCTGCACCAAGGCAAGGTCCAAGGGCATGTGCAATGGGCCCTGGGTGGGGTCCACAACCAACTCAATGCCTTGGCCGCTGTGATCGCGGCAGAACACGTGGGTGTTGCCGTGGTGGATGCATGCCAAGCTTTGTCGCGCTTTGACAATGTCAAGCGGCGCATGGAGGTGCGAGGCCAGATCGGGTCAGGCGCGCAAGCGATCACGGTTTACGATGATTTTGCGCATCACCCCACAGCCATCCGCACCACGGTCGACGGCCTGCGCCGTCAGGTAGGTCCAGCCCGCATCCTGGCGGTGTTTGAGCCACGCAGCAACACCATGAAGCTGGGCGCCATGAAGTCGCAACTGCCCTGGAGCTTGGAACAAGCTGACTTGGCGTTTTGCCACACCGCCGGTTTGGATTGGGACGCGGCACAGGCCCTGGCCAGCATGGGGGAGCGCGCCCAAACTGCCGCAGATATTGACACCCTGGTCGCGCAGGTCAAAGCCGCTGCCCGGCCAGGCGACCATCTGCTGTGCATGAGCAATGGTGGCTTTGGTGGCGTGCATGCGAAGTTGCTGCAGGCATTGAAAGCCTGAAGCAACCACCGCCCAGCGACTTACTTTTGGCCGCGTCGCGCTTTCACACCAGCCGACAGGGCTTCCAAGGTCTCGAGCGAGTCATCCCAAGACAAGCAGGCATCGGTGATGCTCTGGCCGTATTCAAGGGCTTCGACTTTGTCTTTGCCTGGCGTGAATTTTTGTGCGCCGGGCTTCAAATGGCTCTCCACCATCACACCAAACACGCTGTGTGAGCCGCTGGCCAACTGACTGGCAATGTCTTTGGCCACAACCAATTGACGTTCGTGTTGTTTGCTGCTGTTGGCATGGCTGCAATCAACCATCAAAGTCGCAGGCAGTTTCGCCGCTTCGAGTTCTTTGCAAGCGGCAGCCACGCTGGCGGCATCGTAGTTGGGTGCTTTGCCGCCGCGCAAAATCACATGGCAGTCCGGGTTGCCTTCGGTTTGCACAATCGCCACTTGGCCGTTTTTGTGCACCGACAAGAAATGGTGGCCGCGCGCAGCGGCTTGGATCGCGTCGGTGGCGATTTTGATGTTGCCGTCTGTGCCATTTTTGAAGCCGATCGGGGCAGACAAACCAGAAGCGAGTTCGCGATGCACCTGGCTTTCGGTGGTGCGAGCACCAATGGCACCCCAGCTGATCAAGTCGCCAATGTACTGGGGCGAAATCACGTCCAAAAATTCGCTGCCTGCAGGCACGCCTTGGCGGTTGATTTCAATCAGCAACTGGCGTGCAATGCGCAAACCCTCATCGATGCGGAAACTTTCATCCAAGTAGGGGTCGTTGATCAAACCTTTCCAACCCACGGTGGTGCGAGGCTTTTCAAAATACACACGCATCACGATCTCCAAGGTGTCGGCATATTTTTCGCGCTCAGCTTTCAACCGACGGGCATAGTCCAGTGCGGCAGACGGGTCGTGGATCGAACACGGGCCGATCACAACCAGCAAACGGTCGTCTTTGCCGGTCATGATTTTGTGGATGCGCTGGCGGGTCTTGGCGATCAAAGCCTCCACCACCGTGCCCGCGATTGGGAAAAAGCGAATCAGGTGCTCGGGTGGCGGCAACACGGTGATGTCCTTGATGCGTTGGTTATCGGTTTGGCTGGTCTGGTCATTGGCGGGCGCGTAAGCATCATGCTTGGGTGTTTTCATGGCGGCTCCTTGGGGACATGTCAAATGGGATGAATCTGAGGGTGACAAAAAAAAACCGCCGGGGTTCGGCGGTTGGTTTGGGAGTTCAGGACGTTGTTTGCGTTCAGACCTCTCGACCGCCGGTGAAGCGTGAGATACCAAAATAGGCAAAGTGAAAAGTTGCTGAATTCATGGATCGGAATGTAACACAGGCCCCGGACAGGGCGCCTCAAGCGGTGCCGCCCACGGTCAAACCGTCGATCCGCAAGGTCGGTTGACCCACCCCCACAGGCACGCTTTGGCCCTCCTTGCCGCAGGTGCCCACGCCCGGGTCCAGCGCCATGTCGTTGCCAATCATGCTCACGCGGGTCAGCGCGTCAGGCCCGTTGCCCACCAGGGTACCGCCCTTGACAGGGTATTGGATCTTGCCGTTTTCCACCCAGAACGCCTGACTGGCCGAGAACACGAACTTGCCTGAGGTGATGTCGACCTGCCCGCCACCGAAATTGGTGGCATACAGACCTTTTTTGATGCTGGCCACGATTTCTTGGGGGTCTTTGTCGCCACCCAACATATAGGTATTGGTCATGCGCGGCATGGGCACATGGGCATAACTTTCGCGCCGCCCATTGCCCGTCGGGGCCACGCCCATGAGTCGGGCGTTCATGCTGTCTTGGATATAGCCCACCAAAATACCGTCTTCAATCAAGACGTTTTTCTGACTGGCATGGCCTTCATCGTCCACATTGAGGGAGCCCCGGCGGTCGGCCATCGTGCCGTCATCCAGCACGGTGACGCCCTTGGCGGCCACCCGCTGGCCAATCTTGCCGCTGAACGCGCTCGAGCCTTTGCGGTTGAAGTCACCCTCTAAGCCGTGGCCAATCGCCTCGTGCAACAAAATGCCTGGCCAGCCCGAGCCCAAGACCACGGTCATTTCACCCGCGGGTGCGGGGCGGGCCTCCAGGTTGGTCAGGGCCGAACCCACGGCTTCTTCCACATAACGGGTCAGGCAAGCCGCATCGAAATGGGCCAAGCCAAAACGACCGCCGCCGCCAGCCGAGCCACTTTCGCGGCGACCGTTTTGCTCAACGATGACTGACAAAGACAAGCGCACCAAAGGACGCACATCAGCGGCCAGGGTGCCGTCTGCACGGGCGACCATCACCACGTCGTATTCACTGGCCAAACCAGCCATGACTTGGACCACGCGCGGGTCTTTGGCGCGGGCTTGCTGCTCAAGTCGCTCGAGCAATTGGACTTTGGCCGTGCTGTCCAAGGAGCCAATCGGGTCCTCGCCTGCATATAACTTTCGGCTTGGGGCAATCAAACGGGCAGGCACCTTGGTGCTGGCATTCAAACCAGCTGATGCGATGCTGCGCACGGTATGGGCCGCGTCCATCAAGGAGGCCATGGAAATGTCGTCGGAATAAGCGAAGGCGGTTTTCTCGCCACTGACAGCGCGAACGCCCACCCCTTGGTCGATGCTGAATGAGCCTGTCTTGACGATACCTTCTTCCAAACTCCAGCCTTCGGATCGGGTGTACTGAAAGTACAGGTCTGCATCATCCACCTGGTGAGCGCGAATGGCGGACAAGGCCTGGCTCAGATGCGATTCATCCAAACCATAAGGGGTGAGCAACAGGCTTTGGGCGATGCCCAAGCGTTCAAGGGTGGGTTCACGTGAAATCATGTGGCCATTGTAGGAGTGGGGCAACAACCCTGTGTGACACAGGGTGTGCCCGGTGAACTCAGGACTGAACCAACTGCTTGGCTTTGGCAACCGAGAGCAATATCCCCATGCCAAAGCCCAGCGTGACCATGGCAGTGCCACCGTAGCTGATGAAGGGCAAAGGCACGCCCACCACCGGCAACATGCCAGTCACCATGCCCATGTTGACGATCGCGTAAGTGAAAAAAATCAAGGTGATGCTGCCCGCCAACAGACGGGCAAACAATGTGGGCCCCTCCGTGGCGATGGTCAACCCCCTGAAAACCAACACCATGAAGCCGCCAATCAGCAACATGTTGCCAAACAAGCCAAATTCTTCAGAAAAGGCTGCAAAGACAAAGTCGGTGGTTCGCTCGGGAATGAAATCCAATTGAGACTGTGTGCCTTGCATCAATCCTTTGCCCCAAAAACCGCCAGAACCAATGGCAATCACGGACTGAATGATGTGAAAGCCCTTGCCCAGCGGGTCTCGCCCAGGGTCCAGCAAGGTGCAGACCCGTTGCTGTTGGTAGTCCCGCAAAAATGGCCAGTCGGCGCCAGGGACACACAAACTGGGCTCAAAAATCACCAGCAAGACCATGCCCACCAAGCCCAGCAAGACCGGCGGCACGATCAACCACCAACTCAGCCCAGCAAAAAAGAGCACGTACAGGCCTGCGGCCATCACCAAAATCGCCGTCCCCAAATCGGGCTGCTTGACAATCAAGGCCACGGGAATGACCAAGATGACACTGGCCACCAAAAAATCCAGGGGACGCAATTGCCCTTCGCGTTTTTGAAACCACCAAGCCAGCATCAATGGCATGCCGATTTTCATGATCTCGCTGGGCTGAATCACGATGCCCACGTTCAGCCAGCGTTGTGCGCCCTTTTTGGTCAACCCAAACAAAGCCACGGCAACCAGCAGGGCCAAACCCACGGTGTAGACCGGCACAGCCAAGGTCATGATGCGTTGCGGGGGGATTTGCGCAACCACCACCATGATGCAGCAAGCCAAAAACATGTTTCGACCATGGTCGAAAAAACGCTGGCCGTCGGCATAGCCAGACGAGAAAATAGAAACCAAACCAGCCAAGGCCAGCAGCAGCACACTGATGCCAAGCACCGTGTCAAAGCCCAGCACCATGGGTGAGATGCGTTGCAGAACACTGTATTTGCCAATTTGGTTTGCCATGGCGGAAGTTTATCGGAGCATCATGGGAGAATCTGCGCCATGTATGCACTCTTTGAAGACAGTGGAAAGTTCATGACCGGGCGGCTCATGTCCGAGGCTGAAGCCTCGGTCCATATCGAGCTCGACAGCGGCAAGCGCATGAAGGTGAAAAGCGCAAATGTGTTGATGAAGTTTGACAAACCCCAGCCAGCCGATTTCATGCGTGCGGGGCAAACAGTCGCCAACGAGATTGAAACAGAGATGGCTTGGGAATTTGCACCGGATGAGGAATTTGGTTTTGTCGCCCTCGCCCAAGACTACTTCAGCAAAGACGCCACCCCAGCCCAACAATTGGGCATGCTCTTGTGTTTGTTTGAGGCGCCGCACTACTTTCGCCGGGCAGGCAAAGGGCGTTTTCGCAAGGCCACGGCAGAGGTGATTCAGCAGGCCTTGTTGGCGATCGAAAAGAAAAAACAAGTCCAAGCCCAAATTGCTGCATGGGCGAGCCAATTGAGCCAAGGCGTGTGCCCGGATGCAGTGGCCCAGCAGCTCTACAAAATTTTGTTCAAGCCGGACAAAAATGCGCCAGAGTACCGGGCTGTGGTGGAAGCGTCCCGCAGCAGTGGCATGCCTCCACTGGCGTTGTTACAGCAAGCCGGTGCCATACGTTCTGCCTATGATTTTCACTGGCAACGTTTCTTGTTTGACAACTTCCCCAAAGGGACACAGTTTCCACCGCTGCAAGCGCCAACGGACAGCAGCTTGTTGCCACTGGCTGACGTGCGGGCCTATTCGATTGACGATTCCCAAACCACTGAAATTGACGATGCGTTGTCGGTGCAAGGCTTGGGCACTGACACCATCACCGTGGGCATCCACATTGCGGCCCCTGGCTTGGCCGTTCAGCCAGGCAGCGATATCGATGCGCTGGGCCGTTCCCGTTTGTCCACGGTTTACATGCCTGGTCACAAAATCACCATGCTGCCCGACAGCATCGTTGAGCAATTCACCTTGAAAGAGGGGCACGACTGCCCCGCCTTGTCCCTTTATGTGCAATTGGACGCAAGCACGTTGGCGATCCAAGCAAGCACCACCCGGCTTGAACGGGTCCCGATCGCAGCCAATTTGCGGCACGACCAATTGGACGCCGTGGTCACCGAAGCATGGCTCACACAAACCGGACCAACCGCGGTGCCTGGTGCGCCCCAAATGCCTCACGCGGAAATGGCATTTTTGTTTCGGCTGGCCAAGCACCTCAAAGCCCAAAGGGAAGTGGTTCGTGGCAAACCGGAAACTTTCAATCGCCCGGACTACAACTTCCGCTTGCTCGAGGCTGCCGTCAATGGGCCGCAAGGCCATGAACAGGTCAACATCACAGTTCGCCAACGCGGCGCACCCTTGGACTTGATCGTGGCCGAGGCCATGATTTTGGCCAACAGCACCTGGGGCCAGTGGATGGCCAGTTTGGGTGTGCCTGCCATCTATCGCAGCCAAGCCAGTTTGGCCCCTGGCATCAAAGTTCGCATGGGCACCAAGGCGCTGCCCCATGCCGGCATTGGTGTCCCCAGTTATGCCTGGAGCACCTCACCACTCAGACGCTACACCGATTTGGTCAACCAATGGCAACTGATTGCCTGCGCGCGACATGGTGCAACCGCTGCTTTGGTGGCACCCTTCAAACCCAAAGATGCAGCCCTGTTTGGCATCATCTCCGCATTTGACACCGCCTACAGCGCCTACAACGCACACCAATCCAGCATGGAGCGTTTTTGGACCTTGCAATATGTGCAGCAACAAGGCATCACGGCATTGGATGCGGCGGTATTCAAGTCCTACCCGGGTGAGCCGCCCATGGCGCGCGCCAACACATTGCCTTTGGTTTTTTCAGTCCAAGGTGCGCCGCCCCTTGAGCGTGGCAGCTCGATTCGGGTTCGCATTGTGGCCATGGATTTGATCGCCTTGGACCTGCAAACGCAGTACCTGCATGCCTTGGACCAGCCGGCGTCCATCCCGGAGCCAGAGGATGAGGATGAGGTCACTGCAGGACCGCTGACCATCGCGGTCGATGTGTCTGAGCCCGAGACGGGAGAGTCTGTGCCATGAAATGGGCTTGGGGCCTTTCGTTGTTGGTTCACATGGGGGTTTTATCCATCCAACTGGGTGTGCCAGAGCGCATGGACCGCTTGGTGCGTGACGCCGGACTGGAAGTGATTTTGGTCAATACTGTCACCAATGAACAATCCCAGCCCAAAGCCAAAGCCTTGGCGCAAACCAATTTGGCGGGTGGGGGCGAACTGTCACAAGGGCGGGCTACTTCGCCACTGGCCCATGCCCGACACAACCAAACAGGGGCGGCAGATGATCAACGCAACAGTCAGATCGCTCAGCGTGAAATGGCGCAAACCGCCTTGCTGGCCCAAACCAAGCAGATGTTGGCCACGCTGCAACAAAACACACCCGAGCCCAGCGACCCGTCTGTGGAGCGGCAACGCCAGCAGTTGCTGAAAATGCTCGCGCAAATCGAACAACGTATCCAAGAAGAAAATGCGAGGCCGCGCAAACGCTATGTCAGCCCCAGCACCCAAGAAGCGGCCTACGCGCTGTATTACGAACAACTGCGACGGAAAATCGAAGCGCGTGGAACCCTTTATTTTCCCCATTCACAGGGCCAAAAAATGTACGGCAGCTTGATCATGGTCATCACGATAGATGCCCGTGGCCAAGTCCTCAGCACGGATGTGTCTGTCAGTTCTGGCAATCCCGCACTGGATGGACAAGCCAAACTGATCGCCCAAGCCGCGGGGCCTTTTGGGCCCTTTGGTCCAGACATGCGCCGCCAAATGGATCAATTGGCTGTGGTGACGCGCTTCAGTTTTGACCGCAGCAACACTTTGCAAACATCGTTGCAAGGCCCATGAGATGAGCGCTGCATCCCGTTTCAATCCATGGCTTCGCTGGCTTGCCTTGGTCGCTTTGGGCGTGGTTGGGCTCCAGCTCTTCTTTGTGCTGCGCATTCTCAGCATGCAGTTTCTAGACCCCTGGTCCACCTCGTTTCAGCGCTCTGAGGCCCTGCGCATTGCTCGCAAACATGAAACGCTTCGATGGCGCCATGAATGGGTCTCGGCGCTGCAGCATCCCAAAGCCATCCAGCGCGCAGTGATTGCCTCCGAGGATGATGTGTTTGCCAGCCACGGTGGTGTGCAGTGGGAAGCTTTGGAGAAGGCATGGAATAAAAATGCCAAAGCGCAAGCCCGTGCCCAAGCCCGCGCGCAAGCGTCTTCTGCGCATGCCAGGTCGGTCAAGGTCGTGGGGGGGTCCACCATCACACAACAGTTGGCCAAGAATTTATTTCTCAGTGGCGAGCGAAACTTGGTGCGCAAAGCACAAGAGTTGTTTTTAACCCTGGTCATTGAGCTCACCTTGGACAAAGATCGGATTTTGGAAATTTACCTCAACAGTGTGGAGTGGGGAGAAGGCGTGTTTGGCATTGAAGCCGCAGCGCAGCACTATTACCGCCGCCCAGCCAAGCAGCTCAGTGCATGGGAGTGCGCTCGCTTGGCTGTGATGTTGCCCCGTCCCAAGTACTATGAAAAGTTCCCCCGCTCACCTTACCTGGCCGGTCGCGCCCAAACCATTTTGGCGCGCATGCCGCATGCGGAGTTGCCTTGAGCACCGGACCCATCCAAATCTTGGGCATTGACCCGGGCTTGCAATGCACTGGTTTTGGTGTGATACGCAGTGATGGCTCACAGTTGCAGTACGTGGCCAGCGGCACGATCACCACCACTCACCTGCCACGCAGTGATTTGCCCGCGCGATTGCATGTGATTTTCAACGGCATTCAGGAGGTTGTGGCCCGTTACCAACCGCATGAATCCGCGGTAGAGGTGGTGTTTGTCAACATGAACCCGCAAGCCAGCTTGTTGTTGGGTCAAGCCCGCGGTGCCTGCTTGACGGCTTTGGTGCATGCCGCACTGCCGGTGTCTGAATACACGGCATTGCAAATGAAAAAAGCGGTTGCTGGCCATGGCAAAGCGGCCAAAGCGCAGGTTCAAGAAATGGTGAAACGTTTGCTGTTGCTGCCGGGTCTGCCAGGACCGGATGCCGCAGATGCATTGGGCTTGGCGATCACACATGCCCATGCGCGACACATCACTGGGTTGTTGGCGACCCGGTAATCACCAAGCAGGGGCCAGCTGGGCCAAACCTTTGGGCGCTTGCCGCTCATCTTCAAAGCTGATGAGTTCATAGGCATCGGGGCGACTGAGCAGTTCGCGCAACAGCAAATTGTTGAGTGCATGCCCGGAGCGAAAAGCGCTGTAGGCGGCCAACAAAGGCCTGCCCAGCAAATACAAATCACCCATCGCATCCAAGATTTTGTGTTTCACAAACTCATCGTCGTAGCGCAGGCCTTCGCTGTTGAGCACCTTGTAATCATCCATCACGATCGCGTTGTCAAGGCCACCGCCCAAGGCCAGGCCATTGGCACGCATGTGTTCAACATCTTTGGTGAAGCCAAACGTTCTGGCACGGGCAATGTCTTTGACATAGCTGTCTGTTTCGGTGTCGAATTCCACCCGTTGCCCGGTAGAGTCCACCGCGGGATGCTGAAAATCAATTTCAAAACTCAGCTTATAGCCGTGGTGCGGTGACAACCGAGCCCACTTGATGTGTTCGCCCGCGCCTTGCTCGACCACCACGGGCTTGACCACACGGATGAAGCGCTTGGGCGCGTTTTGCATCGCAATGCCTGCGCTTTGCAACAGAAAAACAAAGGATGCCGAAGAGCCGTCCAGGATGGGGACTTCCTCTGCCGTGATGTCCACATAGAGGTTGTCAATGCCCAGGCCCGAACAGGCTGACATCAGGTGTTCAACCGTGTGCACCTTGGCGTTGTGCGCTGAAATGGTGGAAGCCATGCGGGTGTCTGTCACTGCGGTGGCACTGACAGGGATCTCCACAGGCTGCGCCAAGTCTGTCCGGCGAAACACCACCCCGGTGTCGGGTGGCGCCGGACGCAAGGTCAATTCCACCCGCTGCCCGCTGTGCAGCCCCACGCCCACGGCGCGGGTGATGGTTTGAAGTGTTCTTTGTTTCAGCACGTTTTGATTTTAATCAGCCTGCTTGCGCAAGAACGCAGGAATCTCGTAATTGTCCATGCCACCGGAGGACATGGCATCCACCTTGGCTGCAGCTTGGGTTCGGTCGCGGGTGCGCCAAACGCTGGGCACATTCACATTGCTGGTCGCGTAATCCGGGGTGGGGTTGGGCGTGGCCATGCTGGTTGGCATGCTGTCGCTGCTGGCCGATGTGCTGTTGCCAGCCGATGGCATGCTGGGGCTGGGCATCATGGCTTGTGCGGTGGGATAAGACACATCGTGCGTGCCGGTGCGAATGACCGACAAGGGTGGGGCCACACGGCGGCCAGCTTGCGCCAATCCTGTTGCCACCACGGTCACGCGGATTTGGTCTCCCAAGGATTCATCGTATGCCGTGCCGTAAATCACGTGCGCTTCTGGCGACGCAAATGCACGGATCGTGTTCATGGCTTCGCGTGACTCGGCCAGTTTCAAAGCGCCTTTGGCCGCGGTGATCAGGACCAACACCCCTTTGGCGCCAGTCATGTCGACACCTTCGAGCAAGGGGCATGCCACGGCTTGCTCGGCTGCAATCCGCGCACGGTCCGGGCCGCTGGCGGTGGCAGTGCCCATCATGGCTTTGCCTTGCTCACTCATCACGGTGCGCACGTCCTCGAAGTCCACATTGACCAATGCCTCGACATTGATGATCTCTGCAATGCCGCCCACCGAGTTTTTCAACACATCGTTGGCAAACGAGAAGGCCTGGTCTTGACTGACATCGTCACCCAGGACTTCGAGCAATTTTTCATTCAACACCACGATCAAAGAGTCGACATTGGCCTCCAACTCGGCCAAGCCTGCTTCGGCATTGGTCATGCGGCGACCGCCCTCCCAATCAAAAGGTTTGGTGACCACGCCAACAGTCAAGATGCCCATTTCACGCGCCACGCGTGCAACCACAGGTGCGGCGCCGGTGCCGGTGCCCCCACCCATGCCTGCAGTGATGAACACCATGTTGGCACCTTGCAGTACCTCGCGGATGCTTTCGATCGCGGCCTCTGCAGCGGCTTGACCACGCTCAGGCTTGCTGCCTGCGCCCAAACCGTTGTCACCCAACTGAATCACGCGGCTGGCCGAGCTGACTTTCAAAGCCTGTGCGTCGGTATTGGCGCAAATGAATTCCACGCCGCGCACGCCGCTGCTGATCATGTGCTCGACTGCATTGCCGCCGCCGCCGCCCACGCCAATCACGCGGATTTGGGTTTCAGGGTTGAACTCGTGTTTTTCGATCATTTCAATGTTCATGTTTTTTCTCCGATTCAGTTAATGCAGTTGCCTTTTGTGTTTGTTGTCATGCTCACATCATTCAGCCAGGCGGTGCGCCACGGATGCAGGGTCGCCATCGTCGACCCGTCAGTGGTCGCGGTTGCATTCGCTTCAAATACAGGTGTGTTGAAGGTGTCATGGTTAAAAGTTCCCCACAAACCAGTCCTTGACCCGCCCCATGGCGGTTTTCATGGAGCCATTTTTTTGTGCCACCCGAAAGCCGCGCAAACGTGCCATGCGTGCTTCTTCGAGCAAGCCCATCACGGTGGCGGCACGTGGATGCGACACCATGTCGGACAAAGCACTGCTGTAGCGCGGCACACCACGGCGCACCGCTTTCAAAAAGATGTCTTCGCCCAACTCGATCATGCCGGGCATCATGGCGCTGCCACCGGTCAGCACAATGCCTGACGACAGCACTTCTTCATAACCCGAGTCGCGCAACACTTGTTGCACCAATTGAAAAATTTCTTCGATGCGTGGCTCGATGACACCCGCCAGATTTTGTCGACTGAGCATGCGCGGGCCTCTGTCACCCAAACCTGGCACCTCGACCTGCACATTCGGGTCTGCCAGCAGTTGCTTGGCAAACCCTGATTCCACCTTGATGTCTTCAGCATCTTTGGTGGGTGTGCGCAATGCCATGGCAATGTCGCTGGTGATCAAGTCGCCAGCGATCGGGATCACCGCTGTGTGTCGAATGGCTCCACCGGTGAAGATGGCAATGTCAGTGCTGCCCGCACCAATGTCCACCAAGGCCACCCCCAATTCACGCTCATCATCGGTGAGCACCGACAAACTCGAGGCCAAGGGGTTGAGCATCAAATGGTCCACATCCAAACCACATCGGCGAACGCACTTGATGATGTTTTCTGCAGCGGTTTGCGCACCGGTGACGATATGCACTTTGGCTTCTAAGCGGATGCCACTCATGCCAATGGGTTGCTTGACATCCTGTCCGTCAATGATGAATTCCTGCGGCTCGACCAGCAAGACCCGCTGGTCTGTCGAGATATTGACTGCCTTGGCTGTTTCGACCACGCGTGCCACATCGGCCGCAGTCACTTCACGGTCCTTGACAGCGACCATGCCATGCGAGTTGATGCCCCGAATATGGCTGCCCGTGATGCCTGTGTAGACACGCGTGATTTTGCAATCCGCCATCAATTCGGCTTCTTTCAAGGCTTGCTGAATGCTTTGCACCGTGGCATCGATGTTCACCACCACGCCGCGCTTCAAACCATTGCTCGGCGCGATACCCAAGCCAGCGAGTTTGAGCTCCGCACCAGGCAAGACTTCAGCGACCACCACCATGACTTTGCTGGTGCCAATGTCCAAACCCACCACCAAGTCTTTGTACTCTTTTGCCATGAGAACCTCTTTGTACTTACCTTGTTGCTGTCGTATCCAATGTGCTCACACCGCGCAAGCGCAATGCATACCCATTCACATGTCTTAAATCGGCTGATTCCAAGGCTTGCGCCTGCCGGCCATAACGCTGGCTCACCTGCGCCAGCGTTTGACTCAACCTTTGCACCCTCGCCATGACTTCGGCTTCGTTGCCTCGCCCGAGTTCAATGCTGGCACCGCTTTGCAGTTGTGCGCGCCAGCTGCCCCTGCCCGTGAGTTCCAGGCCCTGGAGTTTCAAGTCGAGTTTGTCCAGCTCGGGGGCCATGACTTGGAACATGCGCAACACACGTTCCGATTCAGCGTCTGGGCCTTTCAAGTGCGGCAGGTTTTCATCTTCGAGTTCACCAAAGTTTGCACTGAACACCTCGCCTTGCTGGTTGAGCAAACGCGAGTCTGATTCGGCACCCCAATAGGCCACTGGCTCGTGCTCGTACAAGTCCACCCGCAAGCGATCGGGGAATTCACGCCTGACCATGGCTTGACGAACCCAAGGCACGTTTTCAAAGGCTGCTTTGGTTTGAAGCAGGTCTACCGTGAAAAAACTGCCTTGCAAGCGAGGCACCACGTTGGCTCGGAGCGTGACTTCATTGTTGTGTCGCACATCGCCACTGACTGAAATGGTGCTGATGGCGAACACCGGATGACGAAACGCCCACCACAAAACCACAACAGCGCTGGCCACCGCCAAAGCCAGGAGCAGCAACACACTGGTGATGTTCATCAATCGAACATCCAAAGCCAGCTCTGGCTTTTCATCCAAGTGCATCGAATGGTTATGCCTCATGGCTGCGTGACTCCCCGATCGCTGTCGAGCCTGGCACTGCGCAATATCGCCATGCACAACGCTTGGTATGACATGCCCGCTGCCTTGGCTGACATTGGCACCAATGAATGGTCTGTCATGCCGGGGCTGGTGTTCATTTCAAGCAAAAACGGCTTTCGGTCACTGGCGCGAATCATGATGTCGGCACGACCCCATCCTCGGCAGCCCAGGGATTGGTATGCCGCCACACTCAGTGCCTGAATGGCAGCTTCTTCTTCTGCTGGCAAACCACTTGGGCAGTGGTACTGCACACTGTCGGTGAAGTATTTGTTTTGGTAGTCGTATGCGCCTTCGGGGGCGGCAATTTTCACCACGGGCAGTGCCCGCACAAACGCACCTTCGCCCAGCACTGGGCAAGTCACCTCTTCACCCTGGATGAAAGCCTCGCACAACAAGTCTGGGTCGTGCCGAGTGGCCAGTGCCACGGCCGGCTTGATGTCGGCCCATTCATTCACCTTGCTCACGCCGATGGATGAGCCTTCGTGTGGCGGCTTCACAATGAAGGGCAGCCCCAGTTTGCCTGCGATGGCGTCGATGTTTTCTGGCGACTGCTCGGCCGCGGCCAACCACACGGATGCCGGTGTGGACAAACCATCAGCCAGCCATAAACGCTTGGTCATGTGCTTGTCCATGGCCACGGCCGACGCCATGACACCGGAGCCGGTGTAGGCGATCCCCATGAGTTCGAGTGCACCTTGCACCGTGCCATCTTCGCCGTGACGCCCATGCAAACTGATGAAGGCGTGCGTGAACCCCATGCTTGGCAGCGCTTGCAAGGAAAGACTGGCCGGATCAAAGGCATGCGCATTCACACCACTGGCAAGCAGTGCTTTGAGCACACCTTGACCGGACATGAGGGAGATCTCGCGCTCGGCGGAATGCCCACCCAAAAGCACAGCCACTTTGGCGGTTTGAATGTTGAATGTTGTCATGGCCTGACCACCTGAAGCTTGGGTTTTGCTGCAACTTGCTTGACACCACTCAATTTGCCTGGCAACTGGCCGATGGTGCCTGCACCCATGCACATCACCACATCACCATCTTGCGTGTTGCTTCGCACGATGTCTTCGAGTTGCGCTAAATCTTGGGCAAACACCAATGCCTGTTGTCCCGCCACACGCAGCGCATGCGCCAAGGCTCGGCCATCGGCTGCCGCGATCGGTTCTTCACCGGCTGCATACACTTCGGTCAACCACACCACGTCTGCATCTCGCATGACACGCACGAAATCTTCAAAGCAATCCCGTGTTCGTGTGTATCTGTGTGGTTGAAATGCCAGCACCAATCGCCTGCCTGGAAAAGCACCTCGTGCGGCTGACAAAGTCGCCGCCAATTCAACAGGGTGGTGTCCATAGTCTTCAATCAAGGTGTAGTGGCCGCCATCAGCAGCCAAGTGTTCGCCATGACTTTGAAACCGCCTGCCAACCCCCTTGAAATCGGCCAAGGCTTGCACCACCGCTTCGTCAGGCACATTGAGTTCCACGGCCACTGAAATGGCTGCCAAAGCGTTGCGCACATTGTGAATCCCCGGCAAGTTCAATTGGATGTGCAGGTCTGGCAAGGTGATGCCGTTGCTGCGGGACACCCGAAATTGCATTTGCGAACCGACTGCCTTGACATCCAAGGCCCTGACCTGTGCGCCAGCAGATAAACCATAGCTGGTGATCGGACGAGACACTTCGGCAAACATGCCTGCCAGCACCGGATCGTCTGCGCACAACACAGCCGCCCCATAAAAAGGCATGCGGTGCAAGAACTCTATGAACGCGGACTTCAGGCGGTTGAAGTCATGACCGTAGGTTTCCATGTGGTCGGCATCGATGTTGGTGACCACCGACATGATGGGATTCAAGTTCAGAAAGGATGCATCGGACTCATCCGCTTCCACCACGATGTATTCACCCGAGCCCAACTTGGCATTGGCACCCGCACTGATCAATCGACCACCAATGACAAATGTCGGGTCCAACCCGGCTTGCGCCAAAACGCTTGCGACCAAACTCGTGGTGGTGGTCTTGCCATGGGTGCCCGCAATGGCAATGCCTTGCTTGAGTCGCATGAGTTCAGCCAGCATCACGGCCCTGGGCACCACGGGCACCCATTTTTCATGCGCCGCCACCACCTCTGGGTTGTCGGGTTTGACCGCGGTGGAAGTCACCACAGCACCTGCACCCGCGATGTGGGATGCGCTGTGTCCCACATGGGTGTGGATGCCCATGGCTTGCAAGCGCCTCAACACGGGGCTGTCAGCCATGTCTGAGCCTGACACGGTGTAGCCCAGGTTATGCAATATTTCCGCGATGCCGCTCATGCCCGCGCCACCGATACCGACAAAATGCACATGGCGAATGGCATGTTTCATGCGGTTAACTCCTCACACGCAACGGCCATGTCTTGTGCCGCATGGGTCTTGCGCAACGCATACGCTTTGTTGGCGGCTTGTTCCAGCTTGTCCCTGTCAAGGTGGGCAATGAAGTGCGCCAAGGCTGCGTCAGTCAACGCTGTCTGCGGCATCAACCAGGCTGCGTCTTGGGAAGCCAAAAACTGGGCGTTGGCGGTTTGATGGTCATCGACTGCATGGGGAAAGGGCACCATCAAAGCAGGCACACCAATCGCCGCCAATTCGCTCACCGTGCTGGCACCGGCCCTGCAAATCACCAAGTCGGCTTGTGCAAATGCCGTGGCTGTGTCGTCGATGAAGGGCACCAAGTTGGCCGCGACATTTGCATTGGCATAGTGTGTTTTCAAGGCTTCCAGATGCTTGGCGCCGCCTTGGTGAACCACCTCAGGGCGTTGTGGCAGCGGCAGCAAGGCCAGGGCTTTCGGCACGACCTCATTGAGTATTTGCGCACCCAAACTGCCACCCACCACCACGATGCGCAGCGGTCCGCTTCTGTGTGCAAAGCGCTCAGAAGGCGGGGGGAAGGCCGTGAATGCTTGCCGCAAAGGGTTGCCCACCCAACGGGTTTTCGGCAACACGTCGGGGAAGTTGCTCATCACCCGATCGGCCAAAGACGCCAAAATTTTGTTGGCTGTGCCTGCAACCGCATTTTGTTCATGCAGCACCAAAGGCTTGCCACACAACACGCCCATCATGGCGCCCGGAAAGGTGATGTAGCCGCCAAAACCCACCAGCACATCCGGTTTGATGCGCCGGATGATCTGCAGGCTTTGCCAAAAAGCCTGCAACAAGCGCATCGGCAACCACACCCAATTCAGCACGGCTTTGCCGCGCACGCCGCCAAACTGAACCGCTTCAAAGGGAAATCCTTGGGCAGGCACCAGTTGGCTCTCCATGCTGGGTGCGGGCACCCCCAACCAATGTACTTGCCAACCTTGTTCGCGCAGCAGTTCGGCCAATGCCAAGCCCGGAAAGATATGGCCGCCTGTGCCGCCTGCCATCACCAACGCCGTTCGCTTGGTCATACACGACCTCCATGCATGAGCAAACGGTTTTCATGGTCAACCCTGAGCACAATGGCCAGTGCGATCAGGTTGAGCAAGATCGCCGAGCCGCCATAACTCATCAGTGGCAATGTCAGACCCTTGGTGGGCAACGCGCCCAAATTCACGCCCATGTTGATGAAGGCTTGAAAGCCCATCCATATGCCCACACCTTGCGCCACCAGTCCGGCAAACACGCGGTCCATGGCAATGGCTTGCCTGCCAATGAACATGATGCGACGAGTGAGCCACATGAACACACCAATCACGATGACGACACCGACCAAACCAAACTCTTCACCAATGACCGCCAGCAGGAAGTCGGTGTGTGCTTCTGGCAGCCAATGAAGCTTTTCGACACTGCCACCCAAACCGACGCCAAAAATTTCGCCACGGCCGAAAGCAATCAAGGAGTGTGACAGTTGAAATCCTTTGCCCAGGGCGTGTTCTGCACCAAAGGGGTCGAGGTAGGCAAAAATCCGTTCGCGCCGCCATGGTGAGAGCGCGATCATCAAACCGAATGCCACCACCAAAATTCCGGCCATCAGCAAGAACATCCTTGCATTGACACCACCTAAAAACAAAATGCCCATGGCGATGACTGCGATGACCAAAAAGGCGCCCATGTCGGGTTCGGCCAGCAGCAGGGAACCGACGATGCCAATGGCGATTCCCATCGGTGTGACGGCCTTGAAGAACTTTTCCTTCACATCCATTTTCCGGACCATATAGTCGGCCGCATACAGCAGGGTTCCGAGTTTGGCCAATTCAGATGGCTGGAAATTCATCACCCCAAAACTGATCCAGCGCCTGGCACCATTGACACTCTTGCCAATGAAAGGCAGCAACACCACAATCAGCAACACGATGGAGGCAATGAATACCCATGGCGCGACCTTCTCCCAGGTGTCCATGGAGACCTGAAAAACCAACAAGGCAGCAATGAAAGCAATGCCCAACGAAAAAGTGTGTCTGATCAGGTAGTGGGCTTGCGACAAGCCACTGTTTTGCGCATTGTCATTGAGGGCAATGGATGCGGAGTAAACCATCACCAGTCCCCACATCAAGAGCCCCGCGATCGCCCATATCAATGCTTGGTCAAATCCCTTCACGCTACCGGGTGCAGCACCCGTGCTGGTGAATTCATGTCCGTGCAAACGAACCGGCAACGCATCCATGCTGTCCTTGGGTTGACCGCCCAGCCATTTGCTGATGCGCCCTCCCCAGCCAAGGGATGTAGTGCTCATGCGTTGCCCTCCCCATGGGCCAATTCGGTGACCGCTTCAACAAATGCACCAGCCCGTGCCACATAGTTGGCATACATGTCCAAGCTGGCACATGCAGGCGACAACAGCACCAGGTCGCCCGCACGGGCAGCTTGTGTGGCGATGCGCACGGCCTGCTGCATGTCCGTCGCCATGTGTTGCTCGACCCCGTTGATGCGCAACGTCTCACCCACTTGTGCGGCGTCTCGGCCCATCAAGACCACGGCGCGCGCATGCCGCGCCACGGGTTCAATCAGCGGTGAGAAGTCTTGGCCCTTGCCTTCACCACCCAAAATCACGACCAACTGTCGATCCATGCCCAAGCTGTTGATGGCCGCGACCGTGGCACCCACGTTGGTCCCTTTGCTGTCATCGACATATTCGATGTCATTGACAATCGCCACCGAAGACAAACGGTGTGGCTCGCCAGGGTACTCACGCAATCCATGCAGCAAGGGCGCCAATCCTGTGCTGCAAGTGCTGGCCAGTGCCAATGCCGCCAATGCATTGAGTGCATTGTGTTGACCCCTGATGCGCAAGGCATCCGCAGGCATCAAACGCTGCAGATGCAAGGGCTCATCGCTCGGTTTGGCGCGTTTGCTCACGGGCTCTTCCGATGGCGCAGCCCGAACCAGCCAGGTCATGCCGTTGATGGTCGACAAACCAAAGTCACCCGCTGTCTGGGGTTCATCCGGGCCGAAACCGATCCGCGGCCTGGGCACGGCTTTTTTGTCTGAGCTGTCTTGCGGCCACCAGGCCATCACGGCTGGATCGTGCTTTGGCAACACGCCCACACCATGCTTGCCCCAAACGTTTGCCTTGGCCTGTGCGTATGCCGCCATGTCAGTGTGCCAATCCAAATGGTCTTGGGTGATGTTGAGCAGGCATGCGGCCGTGGGCTCAAAGTCAGTCACCTCATCCAATTGAAAACTTGACAACTCCAACACCCAAACTTGGGGCAGCTGGGCCCAACGTGTGCGCAATGTGTCGAGCAAGGTCGGTCCAATATTGCCTGCGACGGCCACATCCTTGCCGGCCCTCTCCAGCAACAAACCGGTCAGGCGAGTCACCGTGGTTTTGCCGTTGGTGCCAGTGATCGCCAACACCTGTGGTTGGTAGGCTGGGTCGGAGGACTTCAATTGCACCAACGCATGGGCAAACAGGCTGAGTTCGGTGCCAACCCAAATGCCTTGTGCCTTGGCAGCTTGCCATACCGGCGCCACCTCGGCAGGGCTCAGACCTGGACTCTTGAAGACGCCGTGCACCGGCTGGCCTGCCAACAAAGTGTCATCCATTGCTTGTGACTTGAAGGTCACGGGCAAACCTTCATCCTGCAAGATCTGCCAACCGGGCGGATTCGCGCGCGTGTCCACCACCGTGACCTCAGCCCCCTGCCAGGCACACCAACGGGCCATGGCCAAGCCGGAGTCTCCCAGACCCAGGATCAGCATGTGATGGCCCTTGAACATGTTCATGGTTAACGCAGCTTCAAGGTGGACAAGCCCACCAAACACAACAGCATGGTGATGATCCAAAACCGAACCACGACCTGGGTTTCTTTCCATCCCGACTTTTCGAAGTGATGGTGCAAAGGCGCCATTTTGAAAATGCGCCTGCCCACACCGAATTTGCGTTTGGTGTATTTGAAATAGGTCACTTGCAACATGACCGACAAAGCTTCAGCCACAAAGATGCCACCCATGATCGCCAACACGATTTCTTGTCGAACAATCACCGCAATCGTTCCCAATGCCGCACCCAAGCCCAAGGCACCGACATCCCCCATGAAGACTTGTGCGGGATGGGTGTTGAACCACAAGAAAGCCAAGCCTGCGCCCGCTATCGCCGCACAAAACACCACCAACTCACCGGCACCGGGGATGTGTGGCAAAAACAGGTATTTGGAGTAAAGCGCGCTGCCGGCGGCATAAGCGAAGATGCCCAGCGCAGAGCCCACCATCACAACCGGCATGATGGCCAAGCCATCGAGGCCATCGGTCAGGTTCACCGCGTTGCTCGACCCCACGATCACCAGGTATGTCAGCATGACAAAGCCAAACACACCCAAGGGATAGCTGATTTCCTTGAAAAATGGCACGAGCAAACCGGCTTTGGGCGGCAAACTGACATCAAAGCCTGATCGAATCCAGCTGATGAACAGTTCCAGCACACGCATGTTGCTGACCTCTGAAATACTGAACACCAAGTACAACGCTGCCACCAAGCCAATCAGCGATTGCCACAGGTATTTCTCCCTCGACGCCATGCCTTCGGGGTCTTTGTTCACCACTTTGCGCCAATCGTCTACCCAACCGATGGCACCAAAGCCCAGGGTCACCAGCAACACAATCCAGACGAATCGGTTGGATAAATCCACCCACAGCAAGGTTGAAAATGCGATCGACAACAAGATCAGCACACCGCCCATGGTTGGCGTGCCCGACTTGCTCAAGTGGGCTTCAACACCATAACCACGAATAGGTTGTCCGATTTTCAGTGAAACCAGCTTGCGAATGACCATCGGTCCGGCTACCAAGCCGATCAACAATGCGGTCATGGCAGCCATGACTGCTCGGAATGTCAGGTATTGAAACACCCTGAGAAACCCGTAGTCAGGTGACAAGCTTTGCAACCAATGTGCCAGGCTCAGCAGCATGTGGACTCCTTGGCTGTGTTGGTCAGGCTAGCGGCTTGCGCGGCCAACAGTCCTTGAACCAGTCGTTCCATGCGCATGAATCGAGAGCCTTTGACCAGCACGGTGGCGACCTGGGGTAATAGTTGCGTCACCATGTGTTGTATGTCTTCCATGTGGTTGCCATGTTGTGCGCTTGGAAAAGCTTTGGCGCTGTGCTGACTGAGTTCACCCAGGGTGAACAAATGCTCAATCCCTGATTGCAGGGCGTATTGACCGACTTCATGGTGGAACAGCGGCCCTTGCTCACCGACTTCACCCATGTCGCCCAAGACCAACAGGCGTGGCCCTGGTGACATGGCCAATACATCAATGGCTGCGCGAACCGAATCGGGGTTGGCGTTGTAGGTGTCATCGATCACAGTGATGCGGTGTCCCGCCCATTGGATCGGCCACGCCCGGGATCTGCCTGCCACGGCTTGAAATTGGGACAAGCCTGCTTGTATCGCTGGCAAAGGCACACCTGCAGCCAGCGCAGCTGCACAAGCCGCCAATGCGTTGTGCACATTGTGTTGACCGGCTACGGCCAGTTGCGTCTGCACCAAACCCTGCGGGGTCTGAATCTTCAATGCCCAAGCCATGCCTTGCCACGTGGCTGATACCGCGTGCACGGCTGCACGGCTGTCACCAAAATCCATGACCTGTCGTGGTGCAGCCAAGTCCCGCCAGACAGCTTGGTGGCTGTCAGTGCTGGGGAAAACCGCCACACCCTGAGCCGACAAAGCCGTCAAGACCATGCCGTTTTCCACTGCGACGGCCTCCACGGACTGCATGAATTCCTGGTGCTCACGTTGGGCGTTGTTCACCACGGCCACCGTCGGCGCCGCCCAGTTGGCGAGTTGTGCGATTTCACCTGGGTGGTTCATGCCCAACTCGAGCACCGCGATTTGGTGATGCGCGCGCAACCGGAGCAAGGTCAATGGCACGCCAATCTCATTGTTGAAATTGCCTTGGGTGGCCAAGGCATGCTCGCCCTGCCAGGCTTGCAAGATGCTGGCGATCATTTGGGTGACCGTGGTTTTGCCGTTGCTGCCTGTGACCGCGATGACGGGCAAGCGGAATTGGTTTCGCCACGCCTTGGCCAATTGCGCCAAGGCTGCCTTGGTGTCTTGCACTTGCAAGCCCATCAATCCCGCTGCTGCCAATCCGTGACACGCCATCGCCACCGTCACGCCATGTGCCGTCAGTTGAGACAAAAAATCATGCCCATCAAACCGCTCTCCTTGGAGCGCCACAAACACATCGCCTGGCAGCAAGGTGCGTGAATCGGTGTGCACCCGCATCACCAGGGCGGCGGGATCACCCACCAATTGACTGCCCGGCAACCAGTCATGCATTTGTTGCAAGGTCAATGACATGGGCAGGGTCATGCGCGCCCCCATTGATGCAATGCCAATGCCGCATGGTCAACATCGCTGAAGCCATGTTTGACACCTTGGATTTCTTGGTAGGTTTCATGGCCCTTGCCTGCAATCAGCACCACATCTTGCGCGCGGGCCTGAGACACCATCCGGGCTATGGCCTTGGCACGATCGGGCTCTTGAACCACTTGATGAGGCTGCTGCAGCCCGGCGCACATCTGCGCGAGGATGTCTGCTGGGTCTTCGGCGCGCGGGTTGTCGCTGGTCAGACACACCTGATCTGCATATTGCTCGGCCATGCGAGCCATGGGAGCACGTTTGGTGCTGTCTCGGTTGCCCCCGCAACCCAAGACACACACCAGCCGGCCTGCACGCGTGGACACCCATGGGCGCAAGGCCTGCAAGGCATGTTGCACCGCATCGGGTGTGTGGGCGTAATCCACCACCACCGCAGGTTGGTGGTGGCCACCCAAACGCTGCATGCGACCCGGCACAGCTTGCAGCCCCTGGCAAGCTTGTGCTGCTTGGGCCAGGGAATAACCCAAGTCACGCAAGGTGGCGATGACGCCAAGCATGTTCATGACATTGAATTCACCAATGGCGTCGATCTGAACCGGCTGAACGTCTGACCCTTCAACCACATCAAACAACATGCCCTGCGGATGCGTTTGAATGTGTCGAGCAACCAAATGGGCGTCGCCATGCATGGACAAGGTCCACACCTTGCAATGTCCGAGCTGCTGTAAATGCGAAACCAAGTCTGGGCCCTTGGCATCATCAACATTGACCACGGCTGATTGCAAACCAGGCCACTCAAACAGGCTTTGTTTGGCTTGCCAATAGGCTGCCATGCTCTCGTGGTAATCGAGGTGGTCTTGGGAAAAGTTAGTGAATATCGCCGTGCGCAACTGGACACCATTCAACCGGTGTTCTTCGATGCCAATGGAGGAAGCCTCGATGGCACATGCTTTCACACCCTGCCCCACCCATTCATGCAACTGCGCGTGCAATGCCAGCGGATCGGGGGTGGTCAGGCCTGTGCTTTGCATGCGTCCTGGCTCACCCAAGCCCAGTGTGCCCACCAGCGTGCAGCGCTCACCCAGCTTGGTCAAGGCCTGCGCCAGCCACCAAGCGGTACTTGTTTTCCCATTGGTGCCGGTCACCGCCAGCATGTGAAGCTTTCGGCTGGGGTGCGCATGGTAAGCATCTGCAATCGCACCACTGACTGCCTTGAGTTGGTCCACACAGCCAATCGGCGCGTCATGCAAGGCCAAGTCATTGACCGCCTCAAACGCCTCGATGCCTTGCGCCTCAACCAAGCAAGCGCTTGCACCTTGCTGCAAGGCCTGCACGACATGCTGTCTGGCGTCTGCAGACTGCCCCACCCATGCCAAAAACCCATCGCCTGATCGAACTTTTCGACTGTCAGCATGCAGTTGCCCGTGCACCCGTGCACGCAACCACAGTGCGGCTTGCTCAGGCGTTTGCAAGTGGTGCATCAAAACGACTCCGCTTCTGCCTTGGCCACCACCTGTGGCTTGACTGCCATGTCAGGTTGCACTTCCAACATGCGCAAGGTTTGTTGCACGGTTTGGCTGAACACGGGTGCAGCCACGTCACCGCCAAAATAACGACCGGCTGTTGGCTCGTCAATCATCACAGCCACCACAATGCGCGGATTTTCAATCGGCGCCATGCCCACAAAAAACCCTCTGTACTTTTTATTGGCGTAGCTTTTGCCATCGAGCTTGTGTGCTGTGCCTGTTTTCCCGCCGACTGAATAGCCCATGGTTTGCGCCTTGAGTGCGGTTCCACCAGGTCCAGTGACCATGTGCAACATGTGTCGAACCGCGGCTGCGTTGCCAGGGCTAATGACACGCACGCCAGAGGGCGGGTCTTGGCGTTTCACCAAACTCACCGCGGCGACTTCGCCATCCCGCGCAAACACGGTGTAGGCCTGCGCCAGTTGGAACAAACTGGTTGACAGGCCGTAGCCATAACTCATGGTGGCTTGCTCCATGGGTCGCCATGTTTTGTAGGCACGCAATCGTCCTGCGACCGCGCCAGGAAAGGGCACCTGTGGCTTTTGGCCAAAGCCAACCTGTGTGTACATCTCCCACATGTCCTTGGCGGGCATGCGCATGGCTATCTTGACCGTACCGACATTGCTTGATTTTTGGATGACTTCATTCACACTCAGCATGCCATGCGGATGGGTATCGGTGACCGTCATGCCATACATGTTCAACTTGCCCGGGGCCGTGTCAATCATGGTCTCTGGTTTGATCACACCCTTTTCCATGGCCAAGGCCACCACAAACGGCTTCATGGTCGAGCCTGGCTCAAAGGTGTCGGTCAAAGCCCGATTGCGCAATTGACCGCCAGTCAGGTTGCTTCTTTTGTCTGGGCTGTAGCTTGGGTAATTGGCCAACGCCAACACATCGCCGCTTTGGGCATCCAACACCACCACACTGCCAGCCACAGCACGGTTGTCCAGTACGGCTTCGCGTAAACGTTGGTAAGCAAAGTACTGGACTTTGCTGTCGATGCTCAACTGCAGGTCACGGCCCTCCTCGGGGGGGATCATGTCGCCAATGCCTTCGACCACTTGGCCTTGTCCATTTTTGATGACCCGCCTGGATCCGCTTTTGCCGCCGAGGTGTGAATTGAAGGTCAATTCAACCCCTTCTTGTCCGATGTTTTCAATGTTGGTGAAACCGACGATGTGTGCGGCAGCCTCACCCTGCGGGTACATGCGCTTGTATTCCATGCGTGTGTAGACACCATGGATACCGAGTTCTTTGACTTTTTTGCCAGTGGCCATGTCAATTTGACGCTTGAGCCAGACGAAATTTTTCTTGGGGTTTTTGACTTTGCGTTCAAGCTCGGCATAGGGCATCTCCAGCAACTCTGCCAGTTTTTTGAGCTTGCTGACATCCAAGTTCATTTCCTCTGGACTGGCCCAAATGCTGGGCATGGGCACACTGGACGCCAAGATCAAGCCATGGCGGTCCAGCACCCGCCCCCGGTTGGCAGGGATTTCCAAATTTCGCTCGAACCGCACCGTTCCTTGTTTGCGAAAAAAGTCGTTGCCAATCACTTGCACGTAGGCGGCACGAAACACCAAGCCGATGAAGCCCAGCGCGATACACACCACGATGAACTGGCTTCGCCAGATGGGCGTGCGGCTGGCCAGCAAGGGGTTGTTGCCGTACTGCACACTGCGGCTGCTCATGGCTGCTCCTTGGCTGTGGCAGTACCCGCGAGTGCCTCATCAGGCGAAGCGTACTGGGTGATGGCTGGCGAGATGGTGCGCATTTGCAGTTGTTCACGCGCGAGTTTTTCCACCCTCAGCGGTGTCGCCTGCGCGCCGCGCTCGACATCGAGACGGTCATATTCGGTCTCCAGCCGTTGCGCTTGTGCTTTGGCTCGGTCAAGTTCGGTATACAAGCGCCTGGATTCATATTGGGTTCTCACCAAATAGAGCGCGCTCAACATGACCGCCACCAGCAACAAAGCACTGATGCGGGTCATGCGCTTTCTCCCACCGGCTGACGCTGTGCCACCCGCATGATCGCGCTGCGGCTGCGCGGATTGGCTTTGATTTCTTCATCGCTGGGCCGCTGTCTGCCCAAGGCATTGAGCGGCAATTGCGGTGCTTGTGCAAATGGCGTGCGCCGGTCATACACCTCACGCGAGTGTTTGGCGATGAACTGCTTGACCATGCGGTCTTCCAGCGAATGGAAACTGATCACCACCAAGCGTCCTCCGGGCTCAAGCACGTCCAAGCTCGCTGTGAGGGCTTGTTGCAATTCATCGAGCTCATGGTTGATGAAGATGCGAAAGGCTTGGAAGGTGCGGGTTGCAGGGTTTTGGCCTGCCTCGCGGGTTTTGACGACCTCGGCGACCAAGGCAGCCATGCCCAATGTGGTTGACGGCAATTGACCCGCCTCGCGCCTGGCCACGATGGTTTTGGCAATGCCGTTGGCAAATCGCTCTTCACCATAGTCACGAATCACCTGCGCTATCTGGTCGACTTTTGCCTCTTCCAGCCACTCGTACACGCTTGGGCCTTGGCTTGTGTCCATGCGCATGTCCAGCGGGCCGTCCTGGCGGAACGAGAAGCCGCGATCGGGGTTGTC
Organism: Bordetella parapertussis; assembly: GCA_945890735.1. Classification (GTDB taxonomy): domain Bacteria; phylum Pseudomonadota; class Gammaproteobacteria; order Burkholderiales; family Burkholderiaceae_C; genus Limnohabitans. The sequence goes on from CAMDCZ010000006.1 coordinate 63,299, forward strand.
TATTTGCGGGGAGCTCACTCCCAGGTCCATCAAGACGCCGGCGACGCTGTGGCGGGGCAGTTGGTTCAGGGCTGCGAACCCCTGGTGCCGAATCGTCAGGCGAGGGTCGTTGATGGTTTGTGCTGTCTGTATGGCTTGCGGGTCTTTGTCGAAGGCGATCAAGCGTCCCTTCGGACCGAGCTGCGCCAAGATGCGCTTTGCATGCCCGCCGCGGCCAAAGGTTGTGTCGACATAAGTGGCTTCGGCCTGGACGCCCAGCGCCTCGACCGCCTCCTTCAACATGACGGTGGTGTGTGCCCATTCAGTCGTTGCCATTCCACGTTAAATCGAAAAATCTCGAAACACATCGGGCATCTCGCCCTGCATGGCTTGTGCTTCTTGATCACCGTAGGTGGACTTGTCCCACAACTCAAAGTGTGTGCCCATGCCCAAGAGAATCGCGTCTTTGCTGATGTGGGCAGCCGCCCGCAACTCGGGGGACACCAACACACGACCGGTGCCATCCATGTCGACATCCATGGCGTTGCCTAAAAAAATGCGCTTCCACCACTGCGCCGTCATCGGCAATGCGGCCACGCGCTCTCGAAATTTTTCCCATTCACCACGCGGAAAAATCATCAAACACCCATGCGGATGGCGTGTGATGGTGAGTTGCCCGGCAGCCGTTGCACTCAGCACATCCCGATGCCTGGTGGGCACCGACAAACGGCCTTTGGCATCCAAACTGATTGACGACGCGCCTTGAAACACAGCAACAAACCCCTTAGTGACGAGAACAGGCCATGGAAAATAAAGTTTTTCACTTTTTTCCACTAAATACCACTTGTTTGCACTTTAACAGAGTTTTGCCGGATGACAAGCCCAAAACTGAGATTTTGTAAATAAAATCAACAACTTAGCCGAGATTCCAAATCAGGTGTCGAATTAAAATCATGTTATGAAATAAGCACTTAGCGATTGCATTCAAAGTGACTTATCAGCTTTTGGCGCATAAAAAAAGCAGGCCGGAAGCGGCCTGCTTTGTGGTTAGAAAGTGACCGAACTCAGTCACCAAACATTTTCTGCTTGAGCTCGCGTCTTTGTTGCGCCTCCAGAGACAAGGTCGCCGTCGGACGGGCGATCAAGCGGCCCACGCCAATGGGCTCGCCGGTTTCATCGCAAAAACCATAGTCGCCGCTGTCGATGCGGGAGATGGATTGCTCAATTTTCTTCAGCAATTTGCGCTCACGGTCACGGGTGCGCAACTCGAGTGCATGCTCTTCTTCGATGGTGGCTCGGTCGGCAGGATCGGGCACGATGACCGTGTCTTCACGCAAATGCTCGGTGGTTTCACCGGCATTGACCAAAATGCCGTTTTTCAACTGCACGAGTTTGTGGCGGAAAAAACCGAGCTGAAACGGGTTCATGTAGTCATCGTCTGACATGGCCATGATTTCGGCTTCGGTCACGTTTTCGACTGTTTTGGTTTTCCAGTTGTTGGCCAGTTTGGGGTCTTTGACTGGAATCATCGGCACCACCGCAGGCAGGGAAGGCACAGAGATGGGGCCATAACTGGACTTGGCAGTGGTTGACGCCACGCTTTGTCCAGGGGGCGGAGGCATCATGGCCATGGCCTTGGCAGCGCGGGGGGATTTCTTGGTGACTTCCACCGCAGGCGCATTCGCGCTGGGTGGGGTGGGTTTGACAACCGCGGTCTTGGCGGCTGCAGGTTTGGCCGCTTTGGCGGTCTTGGAAGCAGTGGTCACGGATGGAGAGGCTGATTGAGCGGGTAACGGTTTCTTGGCAACAGTGGGCTTGCTAACCTGGGGCTTGGCCTTGGTTGAAGCCGACTTTTGAGAGGCTGTTTGACGAGTGGCAACTGCTTTTTTGGAGGGGATCACTTTTTTCGCGGGAACGGTTTTTTTGGCGGCTGGCTTTTTGACAACTGGTTTGTGAACAGCCGGCTTTTTGGCTGGTGCTTTTTTGGCTGGTGCTTTTTTGGCGGGTGCTTTTTTGGCTGGTGCTTTTTTGGCGGGGGCTTTTTTGGCAGGGGCTTTTTTGGCAGGGGCTTTTTTGGCAGGGGCGGGCTTGGCAATGGGTTTTTTGACTGCCACTTTTTTCACCGCTGTCTTTTTGGCTGGGGCTTTGGGCTGGGCTTTGCTGGTGGCTGGGCGCTTCGTCGTTTT
>CAMDCZ010000007.1 GCA_945890735.1 Bordetella parapertussis
AGCAGGCCATCGGCATCGACAGTGAAAGTGACTCGAATACGTGCAGCCCCTGCCGCCATGGGCGGGATGCCACGCAACTCGAAACGAGCCAAGCTGCGACAGTCTTGCACCAAATCACGCTCACCTTGGACGACGTGCAAAGCCAAGGCCGTTTGACCATCTTGGTAAGTGGTGAAGTCTTGGGCCATCGCCGTTGGAATGGTTTGGTTGCGGGGAACAATCCGCTCGACCAAACCGCCCATCGTCTCAATCCCCAAGGACAAGGGGATCACATCCAGCAACAATAATTCGCCATCCGGGTTGTTGCCACTGAGTTGATTGGCTTGCACAGCAGCACCGATCGCCACCACTTCATCTGGATTCAAATTGGTCAAGGGTTCGCGGCCCAGGAGGCTGGCCACGGCTGCTTGTACATGGGGCATGCGGGTCGAACCACCCACCATGACGACGCCTTGGATGTCTTCAGACTTGACCTCTGCATCACGCAGAGATTTCTTGACTGCTTGCAAAGTTTTCTGGGTCAAGACCTGCGTGGCAGCTTCAAAAGCTTGTCGGCTGACCTCTTGGGTCAAGGGTCCGTCACTGAGTTGCGCCTCAAACAGCGCATGGCTTTGAGCAGACAACAGCTCTTTACAGGCACGCGCGGCTGACATCAACCGGGTTTTGTCTGCATCCGTTGTGGCACTGCGCCGCTGTTGTGATGTCACCCAGTCTGCCAAGCAGCGGTCATAGTCATCACCACCCAATGCCGAATCACCGCCTGCAGCCAATACCTCGAAGACACCTCTGCTCAAACGCAACACCGACACATCAAACGTGCCGCCTCCCAGGTCATAGACCATGTACAAGCCTTCACTGGCATGATCCAAACCATATGCAATCGCAGCTGCGGTCGGTTCGTTGATCAAGCGAAGCACATTCAGCCCGGCCAATTGGGCCGCATCTTTGGTTGCTTGGCGTTGGGCATCATCGAAATAAGCTGGCACCGTGATCACGGCACCGTAGATGTCATCGTTGAAGGTGTCTTCAGCGCGTTGGCGCAAAGCCGCCAAAATTTCAGCACTGACTTCCACCGGGGACTTGACCCCTTCAACGGTTTCCAAACCAAGCATGCCAGGGGTATCAACGAAGACATAAGGCAAGTGCCCTCGGTTGGGTATGTCTGACAAGCTGCGACCCATGAAACGCTTGACAGACACAATGGTGTTTTGGGGGTCTTGCGATTGCATGGCCAAAGCTTCATGCCCCAAAGCCCTGCGCCCTTGCGGCAAGTAGCGCACGGCTGAAGGCAAGATCACGCGACCCTGGGTGTCAGGCAGGCACTCAGCAACGCCGTTGCGCATACTTGCAACCAAGGAGTGTGTGGTACCCAAGTCAATCCCAATCGCTATGCGCCTGGCGTGGGGGTCGGGTGCTTGACCCGGTTCGGAGATTTGCAGCAGTGCCATGTACGTATTTTGCCCTCAGGCGTCCTCTAGGCGTTCCATTCGGTGGTGGATGTCTTTTTCAAAACGCTCCAAAAACATCAGCGCCCTCACCTCTTTCACTGCATTCGTCCAATCCGACTGACTGTCTATCAAACGGGCACATCGATCAAAAGTTTGCGCTTTGGATGCAGTGATTTCGGCAAGCAACGCGTTGACCGAGGGCAGATCGTTGGCATCATCCAGACTCTCGCGCCACTGTATTTGCTGAATCAAAAAATCATGCGGCATGCTGGTGTTGTCTTCCGCATTGACAGCAGCACCATGAAGTTCGCACAAGTAAGCCGCACGCTTGAGAGGATTTTTCAGGCGCTGGTAGGCCTCGTTGACACGAACCGACCATTGCAATGCCAAGCGCTTGTCAGCAGCGCCTTGGGCCGCAAATTGGTCAGGATGAACTTGCCGCTGCAGCGACTTCCATCGCTCGTCCAGATCTTGGCGATCGAGCTCGCAAAGTTTGGGCAGGCCAAAAAGCTCGAAATCATCTGCCGCCAAAGAAATCGGAGGCTGCAACTGTCCTGGTTCCAATCTCACACTCGGAATGATTCGCCACAGCCACAACGATCACGTTCGTTGGGGTTGTTGAATTTAAAACCCTCATTCAAACCCTCACGCACAAAATCGAGTTCAGTGCCATCCAAATAAGCCAGGCTCTTGGGATCGATCGAAATTTTCAAGCCATGGGTATCAAACACGATGTCTTCGGGGTTGAGGTCATCGACATACTCGAGTTTGTAGGCCAATCCGGAGCAGCCCGTGGTCTTCACACCCAGACGAACACCAACCCCTTTTCCGCGCTTGGAAAGGTAGCGATTGACATGCCGTGCTGCGGCTTCGGTCATGGATACGGACATATCAGTGTGCGTGTTTCTTTTTGTAATCCTCGACTGCAGCCTTGATGGCATCTTCAGCCAAGATGGAGCAATGGATTTTCACAGGCGGCAAGGCCAATTCTTGAGCAATTTCGCTGTTCTTCAGCGCTGCTGCCTGGTCCAGGGTCTTGCCCTTGACCCATTCAGTCACCAAAGAAGACGATGCGATTGCAGAGCCGCAGCCGTAGGTTTTAAAGCGCGCATCTTCAATCACACCCGTTTGGGGATTGACTTTGATTTGCAACTTCATCACGTCACCGCAAGCAGGCGCGCCCACCATGCCAGTTCCGACTGAATCGTCACCCTTTTCAAAAGTACCCACATTGCGTGGATTCTCATAATGGTCAATCACTTTGTCGCTGTAAGCCATGAATACTCTCCGAAATGGTCAGTGTGCAGCCCATTGAATGGTGCTGAGGTCAATACCTTCTTTGTACATATCCCACAATGGGCTCAAGTCTCTGAGCTTGGCCACATTGCTGCGAATCGTGCTGATCGCGTAGTCGATTTCTTCTTCTGTTGTGAAGCGGCCAATCGTCATGCGCAAGCTGCTGTGCGCCAGTTCATCACTGCGCCCCAAGGCACGCAGGACATAGCTTGGCTCCAAACTCGCTGAAGTGCAGGCAGAGCCTGAGGACACAGCCAAGCCCTTGATACCCATGATCAAGGATTCGCCTTCCACATAATTGAAGCTGATGTTCAAGTTGTGTGGCACGCGTTGTGTCAAATGTCCGTTGACGAAGACTTGCTCGATGTCTTTCAAACCATCCAGAAGACGTTTTTGCAAACGTTTGGCTTTGTCCAGGTCTTGCGCCATCTCGAGTTTGGCCAAGCGGAAAGCCTCGCCCATGCCCACACACTGGTGGGTTGGCAAAGTGCCACTGCGCATGCCTCGCTCATGTCCGCCACCGTGCATTTGCGCTTCCAGTCGCACGCGTGGCTTGCGCCTGACGTACAAAGCACCAATGCCTTTGGGGCCATAGGTTTTGTGGGAAGCCAAGCTCATCAAATCAATGGGCAAGGTCTCCATGTCAATGTCGACTTTGCCAGTGGACTGCGCAGCATCCACATGGAAGATGATGCCCTTTTCGCGACACATGTTGCCAATCGTGACCATGTCTTGGATGACGCCGATTTCATTGTTGACATGCATCACGCTGATCAGAGAGGTATCTGGCCGAATAGCGTCTTTCAGCAAGTTCAGGTCGAGCAGACCATCTGCTTGCACCTCCAGGTAAGTCACCTCAAAGCCCTGACGTTCAAGTTCGCGCATGGTGTCCAACACGGCCTTGTGCTCTGTCTTGACAGTGATCAGGTGCTTGCCTTTGGACTTGTAGAAGTGAGCCGCACCTTTGATGGCCAGGTTGTTGGATTCCGTGGCGCCAGAGGTCCAGACGATTTCACGTGGATCTGCACCGATCAAATCGGCGACGTGAACACGGGCCTTCTCAACCGCCTCTTCAGCTTCCCAGCCCCAAGCATGGCTTCTCGAAGCAGGATTGCCAAAATGCTCACGCAACCAGGGAATCATGGCATCAACGACCCGCTCGTCGCAGGGTGTTGTTGAACCGTAATCAAGGTAGATGGGAAAGTGGGGAGTCATGTCCATGATTGATCTCAGCTTTTGCCAAATGCATTGCCCAGCGCAAACACTGAATTGGGCGCATTCACACGAATAGGTTTGACCACCGGCGCAGAAGAAATGGCGCGTTTGTGCATGGGCTTGTCCTCAATCAACAAGCCTTTGGCCAACTGGTCGTCGACCAATTTCTGAAGCTTCACAGAGCTTAAAAAGTCGATCATGCGCTGGTTCAAGGAAGACCACAGTTCATGGGTCATGCAGCGGCCAGATTCACCCAAACAGTTTTCTTTGCCCGCACAATGGGTGGCATCAATGGGCTCATCGACTGACAAGATAATGTCGGCAACAGAGATTTCATCTGCCTTGCGTCCCAAGGTGTATCCGCCGCCAGGGCCGCGGGTGGATTCGACCAGGTTTTGACGGCGCAATTTGCCAAAAAGCTGCTCAAGGTAAGACAATGAAATTTGCTGGCGTTGGCTGATGGCAGCCAATGTCACAGGGCCGTTGTTCTGGCGCAATGCCAAATCGATCATGGCGGTGACGGCAAAACGGCCTTTTGTGGTTAAACGCATGGGGTACTCCTTTGCTTTCTCGACTGTATTAGTCAACTATACCACAAGACCAAACAAAACAGTCGGGTAATAGCCCTACTCAAACCCTGTCGGTAGATGCGGCACCAAAACTCAATGCACGCAAGCGACCCAATTGGTCTCGCGTGGCGGCCGCCTGCTCGAACTCCAGGTTTCTGGCGTGCTCCATCATCTGTTTCTCTAGGCGCTTGATTTCCTTGGCCACGTCTTTTTCGCTCATGTCTTGAACACGCGCTTGCTCTAAGTCCAGCCGCAAAGACTCTTTGTCGGACTTATCACTGTAGACACCATCGATCAGATCGCGGATACCTTTGACCACACCCCGCGGTGTGATTCCGTGCAGGGTGTTGAACTCGATTTGCTTGGTGCGCCTTCTTTCTGTTTCGCCAATCGCCCGCTTCATGGAGTCAGTGACCTTGTCTGCGTACAAAATCGCACGCCCTTCCAAATGTCGGGCGGCACGTCCAATGGTCTGAATCAGGCTGCGCTCTGAGCGCAAAAAGCCCTCTTTGTCGGCATCCAAAATGGCAACCAAGGAAACCTCTGGCAGGTCCAAACCTTCGCGCAGCAAGTTGATGCCAACCAACACATCAAAAGCACCCAACCGCAAATCGCGCAAAATTTCAACGCGCTCAACCGTATCAATATCGCTATGGAGATAACGCACTTTGACACCGTTGTCGCCAAGGTAGTCCGTCAGTTGTTCAGCCATGCGTTTGGTCAGCGTCGTGATCAGTATCCGTTCGTTTTTGACCACCCGGATTCGGATTTCTTGCAGTACATCATCGACTTGGTGAACAGCTGGCCGAACTTCGACTTGTGGATCAACCAAGCCAGTGGGGCGAACCACCTGCTCCACCACATTGCCCGAATGCACTTTTTCATAATCAGAAGGTGTGGCGGAAACAAACACCAATTGACGCATGCGCTTTTCGAATTCGTCGAGTTTCAAGGGCCGGTTGTCCAGAGCGCTGGGCAAGCGAAATCCATACTCAACCAAGGTGGTTTTACGTGATCTGTCGCCGTTGTACATGCCCGAAAACTGCCCCATCAACACATGACTCTCGTCAAAAAACATCAAAGCGTCTTTGGGCAGGTAGTCAGTGAGTGTGCTTGGAGGCTCCCCCGGGGCAGCCCCGGACAGGTGACGGGTGTAGTTTTCAATGCCTTTGCAGTGACCGATCTCGCTGAGCATCTCCAAATCAAAGCGGGTTCGCTGCTCCAGTCGCTGCGCTTCTACCAGCTTACCCATGCTCACCAGTTCCTTGAGTCGCTGGGCCAATTCGAGTTTGATGGTCTCAACCGCCAGCAACACCTTTTCACGTGGTGTCACGTAATGACTGGAAGGGTAAACCGTGAAGCGAGGGATTTTTTGTTTGACTCGCCCTGTCAGCGGATCGAGCAGTTGCAGGCTTTCAATTTCATCATCAAATAATTCAATGCGAATGGCCAATTCGCTGTGCTCAGCGGGGAAAACATCAATCGTGTCGCCTCTGACCCGAAATCGACCCCGCGAAAAGTCCATGTCATTGCGCTCGTACTGCATGCGCACCAACTGGGCAATGATGTCTCTCTGGCCTGGCTTGTCTCCTACCCTCAAAGTCATCACCATTTGGTGATAACTCTCTGGCTCACCGATGCCGTAAATGGCGGAGACGGTTGCAACGATGATGACATCACGGCGCTCCAAAAGGCTTTTGGTGCAAGACAATCGCATTTGCTCGATGTGCTCATTGATGGCGCTGTCCTTTTCGATGAACAGGTCGCGCTGAGGGACATATGCCTCTGGTTGGTAGTAATCGTAATAACTCACAAAATACTCAACCGCGTTTTTGGGAAAGAATTCACGGAACTCGCTGTAGAGCTGTGCAGCCAAGGTTTTATTGGGCGCATAAATGATGGCCGGTCTCCCCATTTGCGCAATCACATTGGCCATGGTGAATGTTTTCCCTGAACCCGTCACCCCCAACAAGGTTTGAAACATCTCACCATCGCGAACGCCTTCAACCAGTTGCGCAATGGCCGTGGGTTGGTCACCTGCCGGGGGGTAGGGCTGAAACAATTCGAAGGGCGAACCTGGATAGGAAATCCAGTTGCCTGGGGCGGGCTCAGCAGTCGCAGCCATATCAACGATGGGGATACTCATGGTTCTCACAAATCAGGCGGATCGTCATGCGATTCCGAGCCGTTAAAATCTACACCAACCGACAAGCCTACCTCAGTCTGAATCGGCCAGCCCCCACTTCTGACCCCAAACATCTTCAAGGACCCACGATGTCTCTGTTTTCCGCCGTTGAAATGGCACCCCGCGACCCGATTTTGGGCTTGAACGAACAGTTTGCAGCCGACAAATCTGCCATCAAAGTCAATTTGGGTGTCGGCGTCTACTTTGACGACAATGGCAAATTGCCCTTGTTGTCCTGCGTGCAGCAAGCTGAAAATGCCATGATGAGCAAGCCAACAGCGCGAGGCTATTTGCCCATCGATGGCATTGCAGCTTATGACAGTGCTGTGAAGGCTTTGGTTTTTGGGGAATCATCCGAGGCAGTCAGCGCTGGTCGCGTGGCCACTGTACAAGCCATTGGCGGTACTGGCGGCTTGAAAATTGGCGCAGATTTTTTGCACAAACTCAATCCACAGGCCAAGGTGTTGATCAGCGATCCGAGTTGGGAAAACCACCGTGCATTGTTTGCTGCCGCAGGTTTCACGGTGGAAACCTATGCTTATTACGATGCGCAGGCGCGCGGCGTTGACTTCCAGGGCATGCTCGACAGTCTGAATGCCGCCGCACCCGGCACCGTGGTTGTGCTGCATGCCTGCTGCCACAACCCCACAGGCTATGACATCACCTCCGACCAATGGGATCAGGTTGTCTCCGTGGTCCAATCGCGCCAACTCACCGCCTTTCTCGACATGGCCTACCAAGGATTTGGACATGGCATCAGTGAAGATGGGGCTGTGATCAACAAGTTTGTGGCTGCTGGTTTGGACTTTTTGGTCTCCACATCTTTCTCCAAAAGTTTCAGCCTGTACGGTGAACGCGTCGGCGCCTTGTCGGTTCACTGCCACTCCGCGGATGAAGCAGCCAAAGTCTTGTCGCAATTGAAAATTGTGATCCGCACCAATTACTCCAACCCACCTACCCATGGAGGTGCGGTGGTCGCGGCTGTTTTGCAAAACCCGCAATGGCGCAAACTGTGGGAAGACGAATTGGGCGCCATGCGAGTTCGCATCAAAACCATGCGGCAAAGTTTGGTGGACGGCTTGAAAACCGCGGGAGTTCAACAAGACATGGGCTTCATCACCCAACAAATTGGGATGTTCAGCTACTCTGGCTTGAGCAAAGCACAGATGATCCGCTTACGCTCGGAATTTGGTGTCTACGGCACCGACACTGGCCGCATGTGTGTCGCTGCGTTAAACAGCCAAAACGTTGGGCATGTTTGCCAAGCCATTGCCAGTGTTTTAAAGAGCACCCCCTGATGGCCATCAAAGCCCTTGTATTCGATGTTTTCGGTACCTTGGTAGATTGGCGCAGTTCAATCGCCAATGAAGCCCAATCCATCTTGACTCCATTGGGTTTGAAAACCGATTGGCACGCATTGGCAGATGCATGGCGCGATGAATACCAGCCAGCCATGGAAAAGATCCGAAGCGGAGAGCGTGGTTTTTGTGATTTAGACCAATTGCATTTAGACAATCTAGGCGTGGTTTTATCAGGTCTGGGTTGGCACCACATAGACCAAGACACCCGTGAACACCTCAACCGCGCATGGCACCGACTGTCTGCGTGGGCAGATGTGGCAAAGGGCTTGAAACTGCTGCGTCAGCAATTCATTCTTGCACCCTGCTCCAACGGCCACATTGCCTTGATGGTCCAGTTGGCTCGGCACAACGACTGGCATTGGGATGCCATTGCGGGGGCTGAGTTGGCGGGTGACTACAAACCCCAGCCCCAGGTTTACCTGCGCTCTGCTGCGGCTTTGGGGTTCAAACCCGAAGAAACCATGATGGTTGCGGCGCACTCTTCTGACCTCGAAGCCGCGGCCCGGGCCGGCTTGAAAACAGCTTTCATTGCACGTCCTGATGAGCGTGGCCCTGGTTTGGGTGAGTCTGTGCCAACCACTCAGGTAGATTGGTTTGCCAACGATCTATGGGACTTGGCTAACAAACTGTCCAGTTAACGAAAACTTGACAATGATGTGCATTTTTGATTGGGCAACCTGGCACGAAACTGTTATATTGCACTGCAACAATTGCACGAGGTGTTGAATGCTCTACCAATTTTATGAAGCCCAACGGGCCATGATGGAACCCTTTGCTGAATTTGCATTGGCCACCTCAAAGATGCTGGCAAACCCCAGCAGCCCGGCTGCACAAAACCCAATGATTCATCGGGTATCGGCTTATTACGACTTGATCTACAGGCTGGGCAAGGACTATGTCAAACCTGTTTTTGGGATCAACAGTGTCAAGATCAACGGTTCGGATGTGGCTGTCCAAGAATGCATTGAGATGGACAAAGCATTTTGTGAATTGCGTCTGTTTAAATGCTTCAGCGACAACGCTGCCACGCTGGAGACCATGAAAAAGCTGCCCGCGGTTTTGATCGTGGCGCCTCTGTCTGGACATTACGCCACCCTGCTGCGTGACACAGTCAGCACCATGATGAAAGACCACAAAGTTTTCATCACAGATTGGAAAAATGCGCGACTGGTGCCTTTGACTGAAGGCGAATTTCATTTGGATGACTACATCCACTATGTCCAAGCGTTCATTCGCCATATCCAAAGCACTGATGGACATTGCCATGTGGTGAGCGTATGCCAACCGACCGTCCCTGTCTTGGCCGCTGTCTCATTGATGGCCAGTCGTGGTGAAACCCTGCCGTTGAGCATGACCATGATGGGTGGCCCGATTGATGCAACCAAATCACCGACCGCCGTCAACAACTTGGCAATGAACAAAAGCCACAACTGGTTTGAAAACAATGTCATCTACAAAGTACCCAGCACTTTCCCAGGTGCAGGTCGGCGTGTGTATCCCGGTTTCCTGCAACATTCCGGCTTTGTGGCCATGAATCCAGACCGTCACTTGAAGAGCCATTACGACTATTTCAAAGATTTGATCAAAGGTGACAACTCGAGCGCGGAATCTCACCGTCAGTTCTATGACGAATACAACGCTGTACTGGACATGGATGCGGATTACTACCTTGAAACCATCGCCACGGTTTTTCAAGATTTCAAACTGGTGCGAGGTAACTGGGATGTCAAGTCGGCCTCTGGCGTCATGGAGAGGGTTCGACCGCAAGACATCACCAACTGTGGCTTGTTGACCGTCGAAGGTGAACTAGACGATATTTCAGGTTCAGGTCAAACCAAGGCTGCCTTGAAGTTATGTGCTGGCATTCCTTCCAGCCAAAAAATGCACTTTGAAGCCGTTGGTGCTGGACACTATGGCATTTTCAGCGGTCGACGCTGGCGTGATGCGGTGTATCCACAAGTCAGAGCATTCATCTTGAGTCATCACCATACCGGACCCAAGCGAACTGTCAGACCAGCCAAGGCCAAGTTGGCAGGTAATGCCAAAACACCGCAGCGCGGACATTCCAGCACTGCCAAGTGATTTCTGTTGCCGTCGTTCTTGCTGCATTGCCGCAGACGCAATGTCAACGGTGCGGCTTTCAAGATTGCGCGGCTTATGCGCAGGCGATTGTGGAAGAACATGTGCCCATCAACCAATGTCCGCCAGGCGGTCAAGAGGGCATCGACAAGCTTTCACGCTTGACCGGGCAAGCACCCCAACCACTCAATCAAGCACATGGATTTGAAGGGCCCAGACATCTGGCTTACATCGACGAAGAATGGTGCATCGGTTGTACTTTGTGCATAGAAGCATGCCCAGTCGATGCCATCGTTGGCACCCATAAACGCATGCACACTGTGATCGAATCGGTTTGTACAGGCTGTGAGCTGTGCGTACCGGTTTGTCCAGTCGATTGCATTGAACTGGAAAACATCACAGGCCATGAAACGGCATGGGCTGCATGGTCAACGCAGCAGGCCGCGCAAGCGGCGGACCGCTATGCAGCAAGGCTCACAAGGCTTCGTTTGAATCGAAAGCAACCTGCAGACAATCAACCCACAGCCAAACTCAGCAGGGTCGAGCAAGCATTGGCGCGTGCCAAAGCCAAAGCAGCGGATATTTTGCCGCCTGGTTGAAGCTCAAAGGCCATATGTGGCCAAGGATGCATAGGCCTTGATCACCTCATCGGGTGCTTGAACCAGCTCAATCAGCACACCTTCTCCACCCACAGGAAATTCATCATTGCCCTTTGGATGCAAAAACGTGATGTCAAAGCCAGCAGCACCTTTGCGAATACCGCCTGGCGCAAACCGGACGCCTTGTTTGCCTAACCAATCCACGGCCTGGGGCAAGTCGTCAACCCACAAACCAACGTGGTTCAAAGGCGTCGTGTGGACTGCCGGCTTTTTGGCCATGTCCAAGGGTTGCATCAGATCGACTTCTACTTTGAATGGACCCACTCCGATGGAACAAATGTCTTCATCGACATTCTCACGTTCGCTGAGAAAAGTGCCGGTCACTTCCAGACCAAGGAGTTCAACCCACAAGTTTCGCAGCCGGCCTTTGTCTTCAGCACCAATGGCCACTTGCTGGATACCCAGCACCTTGAAAGGACGGTTCATGCAAACTCCACGATGACTTGGTCGACTGTCAGCGACTCACCCTTTTTTGCCATCACTGATTTGACAACACCATCTTGGGCCGCAAACAAAACATTTTCCATTTTCATGGCTTCAATCACAGCCACTCGCTCACCTGCTTGAACCTTTTGCCCTGGCGCCACGGCAACATCCACCAGCAATCCAGGCATGGGGGAAAGCACGAATCGGCTCAAATCAGGCGGGGCTTTGAATGGCATTTGACGGTACAACTCTGCCATGCGAGGAGAAACCACCAAGGCATCAATGCGACGTCCATGGTGCTGAACTTGCAAAACCAAGGGATTTTTCACGGACCCACGCTCAACTTGGGCGGTGAAAGGCTGGCCATTCACCGTGCCTTCAATGGCAATGTCATTGATTCGCGAATGGCTGTGGATCGCATAGTTTTTGCCATTGAGTTTGATCACTGCTGTGCCCAATCCGCCCACATCGTCCACCTCCACCTGATCAAAGTGATGCTGGCCCTCTGAACTCAGCGTGATGACGGTGTAGATTTTCCCCACTTTGACGTCATAGCCTGGCAACTGTCCACTCAAACTGGCCGCACGCTCCCGTGATTTACGGCGCACAAAGGCGGCCAAGGCGACCAAAAAATCAGGATCGGAATGCGGCACATCTTCGGCATGAAAACCCTTACTGAAATGGGTCGCAATGAATCCGGTGTTGAAATTCCCCGCGACAAAGTCAGGGTGTGCCAACAAAGCAGATTGGAATGGGATGTTCGAGCTGATGCCGCGAATCACAAAACCATTGAGAGCCTCACGCATCTTGTGCAGCGCATCACTTCGGTCACGTCCATGCACAATCAGCTTGGCGATCATGGAGTCGTAATGCATAGAAATTTCGCCGCCCTCCTGCACCCCTGTGTCTACACGCACGCCAGACAATTGGCTGGTGTTGGCTTGAAACATGGTTTGTGCGGGCGGCTGAAAACGCACCAAACGACCAGTGGATGGTAGAAAATTCCTGAATGGGTCTTCGGCATTGATTCGGCATTCCATCGCCCAACCATTGCGCTGGATATCTTGCTGGCCGAAAGACAATTTTTCACCCGCAGCCACACGGATCATCCACTCCACCAAATCCAAACCGGTGATGGCTTCCGTCACGGGATGCTCCACTTGAAGCCGGGTATTCATCTCCAAGAAATAAAACTGCTGGTCCTTGCCCACCACGAATTCAACCGTGCCGGCGCTTTGGTAATGGACCGCTTTGGCCAATGCCACCGCTTGCAAGCCCATGGCTTGTCTGGTTTCATCACTGATAAAGGGAGACGGCGCTTCTTCAATGACTTTTTGATGGCGGCGCTGGATAGAGCATTCACGCTCATTGAGGAAAACCACGTTGCCATGACCGTCACCCAACAATTGAATTTCTATGTGCCTGGGCTCTTCTACAAATTTTTCGATGAAAACCCGGTCATCGCCAAAACTGTTACGGGCTTCATTGCGGCAAGACGTGAACCCCTCGTGTGCTTCCTTGTCATTGAAAGCCACCCGCAAGCCCTTGCCACCGCCACCGGCCGAGGCTTTGATCATCACCGGGTATCCAATTTCCTTGGCAATGCTGACAGCTTGGTCTGCTGTGTCAATGGCTTCGTTGAATCCAGGAATGGTGTTGACCTTGGCTTGGGCTGCCAATTTTTTGGAGGCGATTTTGTCGCCCATGGCAGCAATTGCTTGGTGCTTAGGACCAATGAACACCAGACCTTGCTCTTCACATACACGCGCAAAATCTTCGTTCTCACTTAAAAAACCATAGCCTGGGTGTATGGCTTGCGCGCCAGTTGACTTGGCCGCAGCGATGATGACATCGCCCTTCAAATAGCTTTCACGACTGGCAGCAGGTCCAATCAAAACAGATTCATCGGCCAATGCCACATGGCGGGCGTTTTTATCTGCTTCGGAGTAAACGGCAACGGTTGCAATACCCATTCGGCGGGCAGTTGCGATGACACGACAGGCGATTTCGCCACGGTTTGCAATCAATATTTTTGAAAACATGCTTTTCTCCAGAGCGATCACAGCGGTACGTTGCCGTGTTTGCGCCACGGGTTTTCAACTTTTTTGTCTTTGAGCATCACCAATGAGCGACAGATTCGCTTTCTGGTTTCGCTTGGCAGGATCACGTCGTCAATGAAACCTCGCGCACCGGCCACGAAGGGGTTAGCAAAACGCTCCTTGTACTCGGCTTCTTTGGCCGCCAACTTAACTGGGTCGCCTTTGTCTTCACGAAAAATGATTTCCACCGCACCCTTGGCGCCCATGACCGCAATTTCCGCGTGTGGCCATGCAAAATTGACATCGCCACGCAGATGTTTGGAGGCCATCACATCATAGGCACCACCATAGGCCTTGCGGGTAATGACCGTGATTTTGGGCACAGTGCACTCCGCATAGGCATAAAGCAATTTGGCACCGTGTTTGATGATGCCGCCAAACTCTTGAGAAGTGCCAGGCATGAAGCCTGGGACATCCACAAAAGTGATCACTGGGATATTGAAGGCATCGCAGAAACGCACAAACCGCGCTGCCTTGATGCTGCTCTTGATATCCAGACATCCTGCCAAGACCAAGGGTTGATTGGCGACAATGCCCACTGTTTGACCCGCCATGCGTGCAAAACCAATGAGGATATTTTTGGCGTATTCAGGCTGCAGCTCAAAAAAATCACCATCGTCTACCGCCTTGATAATCAACTCCTTCATGTCATAGGGCATGTTGGGGTTGTCAGGCACCAAGGTATCCAAACTGGCATCCATCCTGTCGGTTGGATCACCGCTGGGACGAACCGGGGGCTTTTCACGGTTGTTCAAGGGTAAATAGTTATAGAGGCGACGCAGCATCAGCAGCGCTTCAACATCATTGCTGAAAGCCAAATCGGCCACCCCGCTTTTGGTGGTGTGGGTGATGGCGCCACCCAGCTCTTCGGCGCTGACCTCTTCATGGGTGACGGTTTTGACGACATCTGGACCTGTCACGAACATGTAAGAGCTGTCTTTGACCATGAAAATAAAGTCTGTCAATGCAGGTGAATACACAGCACCACCCGCCGACGGGCCCATGATCATGCTGATCTGAGGAATCACGCCGCTGGCCAACACATTGCGTTGAAACACCTCTGCATAGCCACCGAGTGAAGCCACGCCTTCTTGAATACGTGCGCCACCGGAATCATTCAACCCGATGACCGGCGCACCGACCTTCATGGCTTGGTCCATGATCTTGCAGATTTTTTCAGCATGGGTTTCAGACAATGCACCGCCATATACCGTGAAGTCTTGGCTGAATACAAACACCAACCGCCCATTGATCATGCCGTAGCCTGTGACGACACCGTCACCAGGAATTTTGGAGTCTTGCATTCCAAAATCCGTGCACCGGTGCTCAACGAACATGTCCCATTCTTCGAAGGTTCCTTCATCCAACAAGATCTCTAAGCGTTCGCGGGCTGTCAACTTGCCTTTGGCGTGCTGAGCTGCAATGCGCTTTTCACCACCGCCCATCCTGGCGGCTGCTCGTTTTTTTTCCAGTTGGTGAATGATTTCTTGCATCGTCAAGCCTCTGTGTCAATGTTATTGAATGGTTTGGGCAGTATCACTTGATGGCCAAGCAGCCAGAAGTTGCCTTGCTGCGGTGGAGGAAGCCAAGCGACCTTCGAGCACCTGCTGGTGCAATTTGGGCATCAGTTCAGCCACTGCTGGATTCGCAAAAAAGGACTGTTTCAAGCCGGTGTGTATCAAGTCATTCATCCATTGAATGGCTTGACTTTGACGCCTGGCATCGGCCATGCCGTTGGCTGCTTGGATGCGTTGAAACTGAAGTACTTTGCTCCAAACCACATCCAGCCCAGTGCCATTCAACGCGCTCAACATGAGCACCTCGGGAGACCAACGGTTTGCAGGCTCTTTAAGGGACGCCCCATCCCAATGCCTGGCCAAATGCAATGCTGATTCAAGCTGATTTTTGGCACGATCAGCCGCCTGGCTATCCAAATCAACCTTGTTAACAAGGACCAAATCAGCCAACTCCATGACGCCCTTTTTGATGGCCTGCAAATCATCACCCGCATTGGGGAGTTGCATCAGCATGAACATGTCTGTCATGCCTGCGACAGCAGATTCGCTTTGACCGACACCAACTGTCTCGACGATGACGATGTCATAGCCTGCTGCCTCACAAACCAGCATGCATTCGCGGGTCTTTTCAGCCACACCACCCAAGGAGCCACTGCTAGGGCTTGGTCTGATGAAGGCATCCATGCTCACAGACAGCCTTTCCATGCGGGTTTTGTCGCCCAAAATAGAGCCGCCAGAGAGGCTGGAAGATGGATCAATGGCCAAAACAGCCACCTTATGACCGGATTGAATCAGATTCAAGCCCAAACTCTCAATCAAGGTGCTTTTGCCAACACCCGGCACACCACTGAGACCAATGCGCATGGAGCGGCCCGAATGAGGCAGCACAGCTGTCAACAATTCATCGGCCTGTTGGCGATGGTCTTGGCGGGTAGATTCGAGCAATGTGATCGCTTTGGACATTGCTCGCCGGCGGCTCAGCGGATCGCCTCGAACAATCAAATCTGCCAGTATCTTGTGGTCGCTCATGCAAAGATCAGCAATTATTTGGTTTGTCCTGATGCCAATCGGATTTGGTGCAACACATCTTTGGCGCTGACAGGAATGGGCGTGCCGGGACCATAAATACCTTTGACACCACACTGATAAAGCATGTCGTAGTCTTGCTTGGGTATCACCCCCCCGACAAACACGATGATGCCGTCGCCGCCTTGTTTTTTCAATTCATCAATGATGGCGGGCACCAAGGTTTTATGACCAGCAGCCAGCGTTGAAACGCCGACGGCATGCACATCGTTCTCGATGGCTTGACGTGCACATTCTTCTGGGGTTTGAAACAAAGGCCCCATGTCCACATCAAATCCCAAGTCAGCAAACGCGGTTGCGACAACTTTGGCTCCTCTGTCGTGTCCGTCTTGACCCAATTTGGAAATCATCACCCGAGGTCGCCTGCCCTGGATCTCAGCAAATTCAGCAATCTCTGATTTAAGTTGATCCCAATAAGCCATGGTGTCCCCCTCGTGACTGCCACTGTCATATGCAGCTGCGTAGATACCGCTGACTTTTTGGGTGTCCGCGCGGTGACGCCCAAACACCGTTTCAAGGGCATCACTGACTTCACCCACAGTGGCTCGCAAACGCATAGCGCTGACAGTCAGTGCCAACAAATTGCCAGTGTTTTGTTGAGCTGCCTGCGTCAGTGCCTCCAAAGCCCCAAGAACTGCTTGGCTGTCGCGCTGGGATTTGATGGCTTTCAGGCGCTCAATTTGAGACTCACGGACTTTGATGTTGTCGATGTCACGGGCTTCTACCATGTCTTCGGTTGCCAATTTGTATTTATTGACACCGACAATCACATCTTGACCAGAATCTATCCTTGCCTGCTTGTCAGCCGCAGCAGCTTCAATTTTCAACTTGGCCCAACCTGAGCCTACCGCCTTGGTCATGCCACCCATGGCCTGGACTTCCTCGATGATTTTCCAAGCCTCATCAGCCATGTCCTGGGTGAGCTTTTCCATCATGTAACTGCCAGCCCAGGGATCAATCACATTGGAAATATGGGTTTCTTCTTGAATGATCAGTTGTGTATTTCTTGCAATCCTCGCTGAAAACTCAGTGGGCAGCGCAATGGCTTCATCAAAGCTGTTGGTGTGAAGACTTTGCGTGCCGCCAAATACCGCTGCCATGGCCTCAATCGTGGTTCGAACAATGTTGTTGTAGGGGTCTTGCGCTGTCAATGACCAACCAGAGGTTTGGCAGTGGGTACGCAGCATCCAGCTTTTCGGGTTCTTGGCCCCCACCGCTTGCATGATGCGACACCACAACAAGCGGGCTGCTCGCAGCTTGGCAATTTCCAAATAGAAGTTCATGCCAATCGCCCAAAAAAACGACAGGCGCCCAGCAAATGCATCCACATCCAATCCCTTGGCCATCGCGGTCTTCACATACTCTTGGCCATCCGCCAAGGTCAGCGCCAATTCCAGGGCTTGATGGGCACCAGCTTCTTGCATGTGGTAGCCGCTGATGCTGATGGAATTGAATTTAGGCATGTGCTCTGCGGTGTAGGCAATGATGTCCCCAATGATGCGCATGCTGGGTTCAGGTGGATAGATATAGGTGTTTCTCACCATGAACTCTTTGAGAATATCGTTTTGAATGGTTCCACTCAATTGGGCTTGCGAGACACCTTGCTCTTCGGCAGCGACGATGTAACCAGCCAGCACGGGCAGCACCGCACCGTTCATGGTCATCGAGACTGAAACTTTGTCCAGAGGGATTTGATCAAACAAGATCTTCATGTCTTCGACCGAGTCAATCGCCACCCCTGCTTTACCTACATCACCCATGACCCTTGGATGGTCAGAGTCGTAGCCCCGGTGAGTTGCCAAATCGAAAGCAACGGACACACCTTGACCACCGCCAGCCAATGCTTTGCGATAAAAAGCATTGGATTCTTCAGCAGTGGAGAAACCGGCATATTGACGAATGGTCCAAGGTCGCACCGAGTACATGGTGGCTTGGGGTCCTCTGAGGAAAGGTGCAAAACCGGGCAAGGTGTTGGTAAAACTCAAACCATGGAGATCTTGGGCCGTGTACAGCGGCTTGACAGTGATGCCATCGGGTGTCCGCCAGTTCAAGCGACCCAGGTCACCTTGGGGGGCGGATTTGATGGCCGCCGACTCCCATTCGGCAATCGAGTGGGAACCAAACAGAGGGAATGAAGTACTCATGACATGTCAGCGTTTGACGCAATCAGCAAAGTAATGGGTTTTTCCAATTGCATCTTTTTGTTCAACCAACCCATGAATATCAGTTTCAAAACCTGGGCATTTCAAGTTGAATTCACGGGCAAATTTGAGATAGTCAACGATGGTCTTGTTAAATACCTCACCAGGAATGAGAAGTGGAATGCCGGGCGGATAAGGTGTCACCAAACTCGTGGTGATTCGACCCTCTAGTTCATCGATGGGTACGCGCTCTGTATTGCGATGCGCAATCTGGGCATATGCATCACTGGGTTTCATGGCGGGTGTTAAATCACTGAGGTACATCTCTGTGGTGAGCCGTGCAATGTCGTGATTGGCATAAAGCGTGTGAATGTGGTGGCACAAATCGCGCAAACCCATTCGCTCATACATGGGCATTTTTTGGCAGAACTCGGGCAAGATGCGCCACAGGGGTTGGTTGCGATCGTAGTCGTCTTTGAATTGCTGAAGCGCTGTCAACAATGAATTCCAGCGTCCTTTGGTGATGCCAATGGTGAACATGATGAAAAAACTGTAGAGCCCGGTTTTTTCAACAATCACCCCATGTTCTGCCAAAAATTTGGTGACGATGCTGGCGGGTATGCCAACAGTATCGAATTTGCCATTCAAATCCAGTCCAGGCGTGACAATGGTTGCCTTGATGGGGTCCAGCATATTGAACCCATCAGCCAAATCACCAAAGCCATGCCAATTGGCAGGTTCATTCTTTTTAGATTTGGATTTGCTTTCCGCCTTGATGACCCAGTCGTCAGCACGTCCAACACCATCTTCGACCAAGTGATCAGGACCCCAGACCTTGAACCACCAGTCCTTGCCATATTCCTCATCCACTTTGCGCATGGCGCGTCTGAAGTCGAGCGCTTCGGCAATGCTTTCCTCGACCAATGCAGTGCCACCAGGTGGCTCCATCATGGCAGCGGCAACATCACAACTGGCAATGATGCTGTACTGCGGGCTGGTACTGGTGTGCATCAAATAGGCCTCATTGAACAAATGCCTGTCCAAATGGTTGCGCTGCGAATCTTGCACCAAAACATGGCTGGCCTGACTGATGCCGGCCAGCAACTTGTGAACTGACTGGGTGGAATAAACCATGGACTCCATGGGTCGTTCACGTTTTTTACCCATGGCGTGGTAAGTGCCATAAAAAGGATGGAATGCAGCATGTGGCAGCCAAGCCTCATCGAAATGCAAGTTGGGTATGTAGCCATCCAACATTTTTTTGATGGTCTCGGTGTTGTACAAAACGCCGTCATAGGTAGATTGCGTCAAAGTCATCACTTTGGGATAGATTTCCTCAGGATTCAAACCCTTGAGCAATGGATTGGCTCTGATTTTTGCCTTGATCGCCGTTGGCTCAAACTCGCTTTTTGGAATTGGCCCGATGATGCCGAAGTGGTTGCGTGTTGGCTTCATGAAAACAGGAACTGCGCCTGTCATGATGATGGCGTGCAAAACAGACTTATGGCAGTTGCGATCGACGACCACGACGTCTCCGGGCGCAACCGTGTGGTGCCAAACAATCTTGTTCGAGGTGCTGGTTCCATTGGTGACAAAAAAGCAATGATCGGCGTTGAAAATACGCGCTGCATTGCGCTCACTTTCGCCAATCGCACCATCATGGTCTAACAGTTGACCCAATTCTTCTACCGCATTGCAAACGTCAGCACGCAACATGTTTTCACCAAAAAACTGGTGAAACATTTGACCGACAGGGCTTTTCAAAAAGGCAACGCCGCCTGAGTGCCCAGGACAATGCCAGGAATAAGAACCGTCCTCGGCGTAATCCAGCAAGGCCTTGAAAAAAGGCGGTTGAACACTTTCAAGATAACTCTTGGCTTCGCGGATGATGTGTCTGGCTACAAACTCGGGCGTGTCCTCAAACATGTGAATGAAACCATGCAATTCACGCAAGATGTCATTGGGCAAATGTCTGGATGTTTTGGTTTCGCCGTAAACATAAATGGGAACATCCGCATTTTTTCGACGAACTTCATCGATGAAACTGCGCAAATTCACCACTGCCGGATCAAGGTCGGGGCCGGGAGTGAATTCTTCATCGTCAATCGACAAAATGAATGCACTGGCTCGAGACTGCTGCTGGGCAAATTGACTCAGGTCGCCATAACTGGTGACGCCCATCACCTCATAGCCTTCACCCTCGATCGCTTGTGCCAAAGCACGAATCCCCAAACCGGAGGTGTTTTCCGATCGAAAGTCCTCGTCAATGATGACAATGGGAAAACGAAATTTCATCAGCGACTCCAAGCCTCAAACTGGCAATTAACCAAAGACCTGAAGTGTACCCTTGGAGGGCACTGCTACAATCATTTGCATGGAGAGGTGGATGAGCGGTTTAAGTCGCACGCCTGGAAAGCGTGTGTGGGTTAATAGCCCACCGCGGGTTCGAATCCCGCCCTCTCCGCCAATTTGCTACACCAACTGTTCGGTGAGCCTAAGCAGCATTCAACAAGCTCGTAGAGCCTGTTGAATGGGCATATATCAATTATTTTTTAGCTTCATCCGACTGGAATACACCAGACACTGTGTTCGCGACTGAGTCGTAAGCCGAAGCCAATGTTGAACAGCCGGAAACAGTCACGCCAATCAAGAGGTAAGTGGCTACAGCGGTGTATTTCAAAAAATGTGACATTGGAATTCCTTTTTAACAATGAGAAATGCAGACGTCATATCTTAGAACAACACAAGAACTGCAAAAAACCAAAAAAAGAATTTATTTAGATTCATCCATATATATAAACAGATGCTTTAGAAGTATCAGCTGTGTCTCTTCATCAATTCTTGTTGTGCACTCAGTGGTTGGGTGCCCGTTTGGTTTTTGACTCGGACATATTGCCCAGACAGGTCCAAGGTCCACGCATCTGCACTATCTCCCAAATACGCTACCAAGCACTCATCAACGATTCGTTGACGAAGGGCTGCATCGAGCACTGGCCATGCAACCTCGATGCGGCGCATCATATTTCGATTCATCCAATCAGCGCTCGACAAATACAGATGATCGTCCACACCTGAACGGAAATAAAAAACCCTGGAATGCTCCAAAAACCGACCGATGATTGAACGTACCCTGATGCGGTCGGTGAAACCAGGTTGCAACGCCGGCAATATACAAGCGCCACGCACAATCAAGTCGATGTCCACCCCAGCAGCACTCGCTTGAACCAAGGCGTTGGCCAATCGCAGATCTGTCAGCGAGTTCATTTTCAAAATAATTCGCCCTGAGATACCTTGGATGCAAGCCTTTGCGACCATGTCCACCATGGATACCAATTCATTTTGCAAACTGAATGGCGCCATCCAAAAATGGTTCAGTTGAGACAACCGCGTTTGCGATGCCAACTGAGAAAAAACCTGCTCCATGTCAGCTGTTAATTGCGGGTCGGCAGTCAAATGACTGATGTCTGTATAGAGTCGTGCTGTTTTGGCGTTGTAGTTACCCGTGGACAAATGACCATATCGAACCAAACGCCCTCTTTCACGCCGGGTAATCAGCAGCATCTTGGCATGTGTCTTTAACCCAACCACACCGTAAACAACTTGAGCGCCGATTGACTCCAACCTTTCCGCCCAATTGATGTTGGCTTCTTCATCAAACCTGGCTTTGATTTCAACCACTGCTGTGACTTCTTTACCCAAGCGAACGGCTTCCCGAAGCAAGTCCATCAATTCAGAATCCAGTCCAGTGCGATAAATGGTTTGCTTGATAGCCAAGACGTTGGGATCTTGAATGGCTTCACGCAAAAAATCCAAAACAGCTGCAAAAGACTCGAATGGCTGATGAATCAAAACATCACCCTTTTTGATTCGATCAAAAATCGACTCGCCTTCCAGCAATTGTTTGGGATAACAACCTTGGTGAGGCTGAAATAAAAGCTGCGGCTGATCAATCAAATCAATCATTTGGCTCAAGCGCACCAAATTGACAGGGCCAGGTACCAGGTACAAAGCCTCACGTGGCAGCTGAAATTGGCGCAATAAAAATTCCGACAAGTACTCTGAGCATTCGGAAGAAACTTCCAACCTGACAGCGCGTCCAAAATGCCTCTGCTCAAGCCCCTGACGCAATGCCGTTCTTAAATTTTTAGCATCCTCCTCGTCGACCAGCAGATCTGAGTCTCGTGTGACTCGGAACTGAGAAAAATCACCCACCACACGATCAGGAAACAAGTCACTCAAATGCGAGCGAATCACGCTGGAAAGGGTGACTATCTGAATGCCGCCGCCAGAAGTCTTGGTAGGCAGCAAGATCAATCGAGGTAAAGATCGGGGTACTTTGACAATCGCAATGTCATTTTCTCTGCCGAAAGCATCCTTACCAGAGAGCCGAACAATAAAGTTCAATGACTTGTTGGCAACCTGGGGGAATGGATGCGCAGGGTCCAAGCTGACGGGCGTGAGTAAAGGGCGCACATCACGATTGAAGTATTGCTTCACCCATCTTCGTTGGGTGGTATTGCGTTCCTCATGCGTGATCAAATGAATATCTTGCGATTTGAACGCTTTGAGCAAATCATCATTGAATACCCTGTATTGCTCGTGAACAAGTTCATGTGCAACACGTGATACCCGTTTGTAACTTTCCTCCGTAAAAGCACCTGCAGACTTTTTGTGTTCAGACCTGTGCAAATGGAGTGCAACCCTGACCTCAAAAAACTCGTCCAAGTTGGAAGAAACAATACACAAATACCGCAGTCTTTCCAGCAAAGGGACTTCAGGGCGCTTGGCCCAATCCAATACCCGTGCATTGAATGACAATGTGCTTTCATCTCGGTCAATGAATGTGGCTTGGGACATGTGCTTCTACCTATCGCGCTAAAGTATCTGCCATGGATTGAGCGTGGTTTTTGGCAATGCCCTCGCTCTTGGCTTCGACCATGATTCGCAAAACAGGTTCAGTCCCACTGGGTCTGATCAAGACACGACCATCTTGTCCAAGTGAATCTTCAACCCGGGCAATTTGCGCCTGAAAAAGTGCATCTGTTTTCCAATCCAAGCCCTCAGGTAACTTGACATTGAGCAGACATTGGGGAAGTAGCTCAACACCCGCCAACAGCTCTGCAGGCGCAGCGTTCGCACGAATACAGGCCTGTAAGACTTGAAGGGCACTGATCAAACCATCGCCTGTGGAATGCTTGTCCAACATCAGCAAATGACCAGATCCCTCACCGCCCAAGAGCAATTGATGTTGCGACAAGGTTTCCAATACATACCTGTCCCCCACCTTTGCCCGATGCAATTGAATGCCGCGCCGACTCAACGCCATTTCAACGCCCTTGTTGGTCATCAAAGTGCCTACAACGGCTGTCAATTGATGGCCAGAACGCAACCTATCGATGGCCAGCAAATAAAGCAATTCATCGCCAGTGAACAACCGCCCAGCGGCGTCAACAACCAGCAAGCGGTCTGCATCGCCATCCAGGGCAACACCAAAATCAGCGCGATGACTCAGCACGCTTTGAATCAAGGACTCAGGGTGAGTTGCACCGACTTCATGATTGATATTCAAACCATTCGGCTCACATCCGATGACAACGACATCCGCACCCAATTCAGAAAAAATCGTTGGCGCAATCAGATAGGCTGCGCCGTGGGCAGCATCAACGACAATTTTCTTGCCTTTGAATGTGAGGTCAGGGTCAAACGTGCTTTTGCAAAACTCGATGTACCGACCAGCTGCATCATCCAATCGCTTGGCTTTTCCGATGGCTGATGACGTTACCCAGATCGGAGGGCTTTGTAATTTCTCTTCTATGGCGACTTCCCAGGCATCGTCTAACTTGGCGCCTTCTGCGCTGAAAAATTTGATGCCATTGTCCTCAAATGGGTTGTGGCTGGCACTGATGACCACCCCCAAACTCGCCCGCAATGCTTTGGTTAAAAATGCAACGCCGGGTGTTGGTAACGGTCCAAGCAAAACAACATCCACACCGGCTGAATTGAATCCAGCCTCCAAAGCCGATTCCAACATATAGCCTGAAATACGGGTATCTTTGCCAATCAAAACGCGTGGGCGCGCATCAGTCTGCCTGAGGTGGTGGCCTACCGCATTGGCCAAATGGAGCATGAAGTCTGGCGTGATGGGATGAACACCGACACGCCCCCGAATGCCGTCCGTACCAAAATAGTGTCTTGTCATCAAATCATTCCTTCCACTCATTTCATGGGTTCGGTGTTATTTTCAATAGCCGTCCAGACTTTGAGTGCTTCGGTCGTGGCTTTGACATCATGTACACGAAGGATTTTGGCACCACGCTCAACAGCCAGCAAAGCAGCAGCGATGCTAGGGACCAATCTTTCGGAAGCATCCAATCCCGTGATTTGACCCAAGGCAGACTTTCTTGACCAACCCACCAAGATGGGCAGTCCCAAGCGCATGAAACTATCTTGGTGACGTAAAAGCGAAAAATTTTGTGCTGTTGTTTTACCAAAACCCACGCCTGGGTCAAGAACCAGTCTGTTTCGATGCATACCTGCATGGTCTGTTTCTGAAAGCCGATCCTGAAAGAATTGACAGATGCTTGAAACAACGTCACCTTGCATGGGCGCCAATTGCATGGTTGCAGGTTGGCCATGCATGTGCATCAAGCAAACACCACATTTGTATGCAGAGACCACCGCCATCGAATGACCCATGCGCAATGCCCAAATGTCGTTGATGATATCCACACCCATGTCCAATGCCCTGTGCATATTTTCAGGATGGTAAGTGTCCATGGAAACAGGCTTGTTCCATGTCATCAATTCATCCAGCACGGGTTGAACACGCGCCCATTCTTCCTCAGCCGTCAAGGCTTGTGCACCTGGACGCGTAGATTCCCCGCCGATGTCCAAAATATCGGCGCCCTCGAACAAAAGTTGCTGCGCCAAACCGATTGCTTGCGCGGGCGTGGTCGTGCTGGCGTGCCTTCCTGAAAATGAGTCGGGGGTGACATTCACGATGCCCATCACCAAGGGCTTGTGCAATGGAAGCTGGAATCGAGAAGTCTGCCAAAAATCAAAATGGGGCCGAAGCCCCATTTTTTGATCGCCCGCCTGCTTCATGCCGCAGATGGAGATGCATTGGGTTGAACGGCCTCTGGTGTGCCGCCATTGCCATCACCAGAAGACGGAGTACGCGGTGTCCAGTCTTTAGGCGGACGGGGAGGACGACCAGCCATGATGTCATCCAATTGGTCGCTGTCTATGGTTTCCCATTCCAGCAAGGCCTTGGCCATTGCATGCATTTTGTCCGCATTTTCCTCGATCAACCGCCTGGCCAAACTGTACTGGGCATCAATGATGTTTCTGACTTCATCATCAACCTTTTTCATGGTCGATTCACTCATGTTGGTTGTTTTGGTCACCGAACGACCCAAGAAAACTTCACCTTCGTTTTCAGCATAAACCATTGGACCCAGTGCTTCAGACATACCGTAACGCATCACCATGTCACGTGCAATTTGAGTGGCGCGCTCAAAATCATTCGAGGCCCCCGTTGTCATCTGGTCCATGAAAACCTCTTCGGCAATCCGTCCCCCAAACAACATGCTGATTTGGTTCAACATGTAAGTCCGGTCGTAGCTGTAGCGATCTGCCACTGGCAAACTCATGGTCACGCCAAGGGCACGTCCACGCGGGATGATGGTGACCTTGTGGACAGGATCACATTTGGGCAAAAGCTTACCGATCAGGGCGTGGCCTGATTCATGGTAGGCCGTGTTGCGACGCTCCTCTTCGGGCATCACCATGCTTCTGCGCTCAGGGCCCATCAGGATTTTGTCTTTGGCTTTCTCAAAATCCTGCATCTCAACAACACGCGCATTGCGACGAGCAGCCATCAAAGCAGCTTCATTGGTCAAGTTCGCCAAGTCCGCTCCACTCATGCCAGGGGTGCCACGTGCAATCACACCTGGAGACACATCTTGCCCCACAGGAATTTTTCGCATGTGCACATTCAGAATCTGCTCACGGCCACGGATGTCCGGCAATGTGACATAAACCTGTCTGTCAAAACGACCTGGCCGCAACAAAGCTGCATCCAAGATGTCTGGACGGTTGGTGGCTGCCACCACAATCACGCCCAGATTTGTCTCAAAACCATCCATCTCGACCAGCATCTGATTGAGCGTTTGCTCTCTCTCATCATTGCCGCCACCCAATCCTGCGCCACGCTGGCGACCCACCGCATCAATTTCATCGATGAAAATAATGCAAGGGGCATTTTTCTTGGCATTTTCAAACATGTCGCGCACCCGGGCTGCGCCAACACCGACAAACATCTCCACAAAGTCAGAGCCAGAGATGCTGAAGAAAGGTACTTTGGCCTCACCAGCGATGCCTTTGGCCAAAAGTGTTTTACCCGTGCCGGGAGGACCAACAAGCAACAGGCCACGAGGTATGCGCCCGCCGAGCTTTTGAAACTTTTGAGGGTCCTTCAAAAAATCAACAACTTCTTTGACCTCTTCTTTGGCCTCATCGCAACCAGCGACATCTGCAAATGTCACAGTGTTGTTGTTTTCATCCAGCATCCGGGCTTTGCTTTTTCCAAAGCTGAAAGCACCCCCTTTGCCACCACCTTGCATCTGACGCATGAAATAAACCCACACACCAATCAGCAACAACATGGGCCCCCAGCTGACCAACAAAGTCATCAACAGTGAGCCTTCTTCACGGGGCTTCACGTCAAATTTAACGTTGTTAGAAATCAGGTCACCAACCAAACCGCGGTCAAGGTA
The DNA here is from genome assembly GCA_945890735.1 of Bordetella parapertussis. Classification (GTDB taxonomy): domain Bacteria; phylum Pseudomonadota; class Gammaproteobacteria; order Burkholderiales; family Burkholderiaceae_C; genus Limnohabitans. The sequence goes on from CAMDCZ010000007.1 coordinate 26,859, forward strand.
AGTGGCATTGGTCCGCACTTTCCTGTCATCTGTGGTTGTTGCAACAATTTCAGTCCCACCCTGACCCTCTTGGATGGTGGCGGATTTGATGCGCTTACCCCTGACCTCATCGAGAAAATCCGAATAGGCCAAGTAGCCATTTCCCGCTTGACCACGGGAGTCAAATTGTTTGAAAACAGTGAAAAGCACCAGGGCGATCACCAACCAAACGGCCAATTTAGAAAACCAGGGGTTATTCAAGGCAAACTCCAGTCAAAGCATGTCTTGGCGATATGCCAAGCACGAAGGTTGAGGCCATTTTAGGCTTTTCAAGACGACCTTCAGTCAGAAGTGTTTTAAGCAGCACCCAAACCCTGTCAGGCACCTTGTCATTGTTCATGGCTGAGCCAGCTTGGGTGGGGGATCAATAGAACCGACCGATTAGTATTCATTTTGGGTGGGAATGTTTGATCCCACGGCCGATCAGAAAATTTTCAGCTGATTTATCCCTGCTTGCTTTGGGTTTAAATGACTTGGCATTTTCAAAACACTGCCTGAATAAATCGACCAATTCCTGGTAGCCGCCACCATGAAAAACCTTTGCCACCAAAGCGCCCTTGGGATGCAAATGTTGGGTGCAGAAATCAACGGCTAATTCAACCAAATCGACCATGCGAGCGGCATCTGCGGATGCGATGCCAGATAAATTGGGCGCCATGTCTGAGATCACAACATCCACACGCCTTCCTTGCAGATGCGATTCCAATTGGGCCAGAACGCTGGCCTCCCGAAAATCCCCTTGAATGAAGGTCACGCCGTCGATTGGCAACATAGGCAACACATCCAGAGCGAACAAAGTGGCATCCAAATCGCCAGTGGCTGCCCCCTGGGGCGCCATGCGGCGTCTGACATACTGGCTCCAGGCACCGGGCGTGCTGCCCAAATCCACAACCACCATGCCCGGCTTGAAAAGTCCAAACACTTCGTCAATTTCTTTGAGCTTGTAAGCAGCTCTGGCCCGAAAACCTTCTTTTTGCGCCAATTTGACATAGGGGTCATTGACATGATCGTTCAACCATGATTTATTGACTTTTTTACTTTGTGTTTTAACTTTCAACGCGTAGCCCTCTGACAAAGAAGATAATAGCCGTTATGCCTGCAATCCAACTCACACCTTCGGAACGAAAAATTCACCGTGCCTTGGCACATCATCTTGATCCTGTGGTCATGATCGGCAATGATGGACTGTCCTCAGCTGTCGTTAAAGAAACCGACCTTGCCCTCAATGCACATGGCCTGATCAAAATTCGCGTTCTCAGTGAAGATCGGCAATCCCGGGAAATCATTTTGCTCAGCTTGGCCGATCAATTAAACGCAGCTCCGATTCAACACATTGGAAAACTGCTGGTTTTGTGGCGGCCACAAGCCGAAAAAGTCAAAAAAATCGACGAAGATCGAATGCCTGGGCCACGCGAATTCAAGGTATTGAAATACAGCAGCCGAGGTGGGCAGCGTCCTGAAATGACACGCGTCAAGGTACTTGGGAACCAGCGACTTGCCGCTGGTGGTCAAATCAAACGTGCCAAACCAAAGTTAAAGTCACTGAAGAAGTCTTCACAAAACGCGTGAGATCAAAGGTATGAAACCTTCACGATTTCATATTTTTTGATGCCGCCAGGTGCCTGTACGCTGGCCACATCCCCCTCCTCTTTGCCTATCAATGCACGAGCAATCGGGCTGCTGATATTGATCAAGCCAAGCTTCAAATCAGCCTCATCTTCGCCCACTATCTGGTAGGTGACAGACTCACCAGATGCCTCGTCCTCTAGTTGGACGGTTGCGCCAAACACCACCCGACCACCAGCGTCCAGTGTTGACGGGTCAATGATTTGAGACATCGACAATTTGCTTTCGATCTCTTGTATACGACCCTCAATAAAGCCCTGCCTGTCTTTGGCGGCATCGTATTCAGCGTTTTCACTGAGGTCACCTTGGGCTCTGGCCTCTGCAATGGCATTGATCACCCAAGGTCTGTCCACTGTCTTCAAAGTGTGCAGTTCGAGCTTGAGTTTTTCTGAACCAATTTTCGTGATCGGTATGGTTGCCATGGTGATGAAAGAGTTGGTCGTAATCAGTGAATCAATTGTTGATGAAGTTCTTGAACCGAGTAAACGTCCAAATTGTCTAAGTACTTCATGCCCTCTACCGCCGCTTCAGCACCCGCAATGGTGGTAAAAGTGGTGACACGGGCCATCAGCGATGAGGTTCGAATTTGTCGGGAGTCTGCAATCGCATTTCTTCGCTCCTCTACCGTGTTGATGACGAGTGCAATTTCATTGTTTTTGATCATGTCAACCACATGGGGGCGACCTTCAGTGACTTTGTTCACCGGGCTGACAGCCAACCCAGCGGCTTGAATGGCGGCAGCGGTTCCTTTGGTGGCAACCAAATCAAATCCCAAGTGAATCAAATTTTGGGCCACCACCACAGCACGCGCCTTGTCTGCATTCTTAACGGTCAAAAAGACTTTGCGAACGGGGTCTGAAGCACGCGGCAATTTGGTGCCAGCACCCAACTGGCTTTTCACGAACGCCTCACCAAAGGATTGACCGACACCCATCACTTCGCCGGTGGACTTCATTTCAGGACCAAGAATGGTGTCAACGCCTGGAAACTTCACAAAAGGAAACACCGCTTCTTTGACACTGAAAAAAGGAGGGATGACCTCTTTGGTGATGCCTTGAGACTTCAAGCTCTGACCAACCATGCATCGTGCAGCCACTTTAGCAAGCTGAATGCCTGTGGCCTTGCTGACAAAAGGCACTGTCCTGCTGGCGCGAGGATTGACTTCCAGAACATAAATAATGTCCTTGCCATTGAGATGCTGAATGGCAAATTGCACATTCATCAAGCCCACCACATTCAAACCATGCGCCATGGCAGCGGTCTGGCGCTTGAGTTCAGTGACGGTTTCCGGCGACAGAGAATACGGAGGCAATGAACAGGCGGAGTCTCCGCTGTGGACCCCAGCTTGCTCAATGTGCTCCATCACACCGCCGATAAAAACATCTTTGCCATCACAAATGGCATCCACATCACATTCAATGGCATCGTTCAAAAAACGGTCGAGTAACACCGGTGAATCATGGCTGACTTTGACAGCCTCACGCATGTAACGTTCAAGGTCTCTTTGTTCATGGACAATTTCCATGGCTCGACCGCCCAACACATAACTGGGTCGCACAACCAATGGGTAACCCAATTCAGATGCTTTTGTCAACGCCTCAGGTTCGGTTCTGGCTGTCGCGTTGGGCGGTTGAAGCAAACCCAATTGGTGAAGCAACTGCTGAAAACGTTCCCTGTCCTCTGCTGCGTCAATCATGTCTGGCGAAGTACCAATGATGGGAACGCCCGCCGCCTCAAGACCCAAGGCCAGCTTCAAGGGGGTCTGACCGCCATACTGAACAATCACACCAAAGGGTTTTTCTTTGTCAACAATTTCCAGAACGTCTTCCAGTGTCAATGGCTCGAAATACAAGCGGTCGCTGGTATCGTAATCTGTAGAAACGGTTTCTGGATTGCAATTGACCATGATGGTTTCATACCCATCCTCACGCATGGCAAGAGCCGCATGAACGCAGCAATAATCAAATTCAATGCCCTGACCAATCCGGTTCGGACCACCGCCCAAAACCATGATTTTTTTCTTGTCAGTAGGCTCCGATTCGCACTCGGTTTCATAAGTCGAGTACATGTAGGCGGTTCGAGTTGCAAATTCGGCAGCACACGTGTCCACACGCTTGTAGACAGGGCGAACATTGAATGCATGGCGGGCTTGTCTGATGGCTTGTTCAGTGGTTTTCAGTTGCTTGGCCAAGCGGCGGTCTGAAAAGCCTTTTTGTTTCAGCAACAACAATTCACCATGCGTGATGTCAGCCAAGACATGGCGCTCTAATTCCAATTCGATTTTTACAATTTCTTCAATCTGAACCAAGAACCAAGGATCGATGCGGGTCAGGGTGTGCACTTCATCCACACTCATGCCAAGTGCAAAAGCGTCTCCCACATACCAAATCCTTTCGGGTCCTGGCGCGCCGAGCTCTTTCTCCAAAACCTCTCGGTCTTGCGTTTTCTCGTTCATGCCATCCACACCAACCTCAAGTCCGCGCAAGGCCTTTTGAAAGGATTCTTGAAAGGTTCTGCCAATGGCCATGACTTCACCAACTGATTTCATTTGGGTTGTCAGGCGACTGTCTGCGGTAGGGAATTTTTCAAAGGCAAAGCGGGGGATTTTGGTGACCACGTAATCGATACTTGGCTCAAAACTGGCAGGCGTTGCACCACCGGTGATGTCATTGAGTAATTCATCGAGGGTAAAACCAACAGCCAACTTGGCAGCCACCTTGGCGATGGGAAAGCCGGTCGCCTTGGAGGCCAAAGCGGAAGACCGGGATACCCTTGGATTCATCTCAATCACTACCATCCGTCCATCCAAAGGATTGATGGCAAATTGAACGTTAGAACCACCTGTATCGACACCAATTTCGCGCAAAACTGCAAGGCTTGCGTTTCGCAATATTTGGTATTCTTTGTCAGTCAATGTTTGTGCAGGCGCCACCGTGATCGAGTCACCCGTGTGAACACCCATTGGATCTAAGTTTTCAATGGAGCAAACAATGATGCAATTGTCGGCTTTGTCACGGACAACTTCCATCTCATACTCTTTCCACCCCAGCAAAGATTCTTCGATCAACAGTTCGTTGGTCGGGGACGCCTCCAAGCCACGCTTGCAAATGGTTTCAAATTCTTCGGCGTTATAAGCAATGCCACCACCGGTGCCACCCAAAGTAAAACTGGGGCGAATCACGACAGGGAAACCCACTGTCTTTTGGACTGCCCAGGCATCATCCAAGCTGTGGGCGATGCCAGATCGTGCAGAGCCAAGACCAATTTTGGTCATGGCATCTTTGAATTTCAACCTGTCTTCGGCCTTGTCAATGGCTTCGGGGGTGGCGCCAATCAGTTCAATGGGTTTGCCTGTGAAAGCGCCATGGTATTTCTCAAGCACGCCGTTGTGCCAAAGGTCCAAAGCGCAGTTCAACGCAGTTTGACCGCCCATGGTGGGCAAAATCACATCCGGCTTTTCCTTGGCGATGATTTTTTCAACGGTTTTCCAAGTGATTGGCTCAATGTAAGTGACATCAGCGGTTGCAGGATCAGTCATGATCGTGGCGGGGTTGCTGTTGATCAAAACAACGCGGTAACCTTCTTCTCTCAAAGCCTTGCAGGCCTGCACGCCTGAATAATCAAATTCACATGCTTGCCCGATCACAATCGGACCAGCACCAATCAAAAGAATCGTTTGAATGTCAGTGCGCTTAGCCATGATTTGCCGCCGCCATGGAATGGATAAATCGATCAAAGAGATACCCAATATCGTGAGGACCGGGTGACGCTTCTGGGTGCCCCTGGAAGCTGAATGCTTTGTGGGTCGTCAACTCGAGTCCTTGCAAACTGTTGTCAAATAAGCTGATGTGGGTGGCCCTGACATGACCAGGCAGGGATTTTTCATCCACCGCAAACCCGTGATTTTGGCTGGTGATGGAGACCCGTCCAGTATCCAAATCTTTCACAGGATGGTTAGCGCCGTGGTGTCCAAATTTCATTTTGTACGTCTTTGCGCCACTGGCCAGCGCCAAAATTTGATGCCCTAAACAAATGCCAAACAAAGGCATGTTTTTTTCCAACAAATGTTGAGTGGCTTTGATGGCGTAATCACATGGGCCAGGGTCACCAGGGCCATTGGATAAGAAAACACCGTCTGGGTTGAGTTTCAACACCTCGTCTGCAGAGGTCTTTGCCGGCACAACGGTAACTTTGCAGCCCCGGTTCGCCAACATGCGCAAGATATTTCTTTTGACACCGAAATCATAGGCAACCACATGGTGTTTGGTGTTGCCCACTTTTCCATAGCCCTGCCCTAGCATCCATTCGGTTTCACCCCAGGAATAAGACTGCTGAACACTGACCACCTGAGCCAAATCCAAGCCTGACATCGAGGGGGCTGATTGAGCCAACTCAATCGCAGATGCCCTTTTTTCAGGGGTGACCGATTCACCCCAAGCCAGGGCAAGCACCGCACCGCTTTGGGAACCATGCTCACGAAGGTGTCTCGTCAGTTGGCGTGTGTCTATTTCAGCAATGGCCACTGCGTTGTGTTTCTTCAAATAGTCTGTCAAATTGCTTTGTGCGCGAAAATTTGAATGGCGCAACGGCAAGCTTCTCATGATGAGACCAGCGGCGTGCAATTGATCAGATTCAGCATCTTCATCACACACACCATAGCTGCCGATGTGCGGGTATGTCAGCGTGACGAGTTGCCTGCTGTAACTGGGATCAGTCAGTATTTCTTGATACCCCGTCATGGAGGTATTGAAAACAACCTCTCCGATGGCATGGCCTGGATGGCCAATAGACTGCCCAACAAACACAGTGCCGTCTGCTAGCGCCAGTAAAGCCGGAGGGTATTTACCCTGAAGGGACAAAAGCACTCAGATCTCCGAGTTTCGGTGACGCCCCAAGTGCGAGAGATGCCTTCTCTTTGGCTACTTCACAAGGGGATTGGCTTTTTATCGAGCGAAGGGCGTGCGGTTGATGTAGAAGTGCAACATTATAACCACCCAAAAGTCGCACAAAAGATCTTCACTCGCGAGTCTTCATCTGAGTGACAGTGGCGTGCATGCAAATGGCGGCCGCAGCAGCAACATTCAGCGATTCTTCTCCACCTGGTTGGACGATGCGAACACTTTGAACATTCGCACTCATCCAAGCGTCTGAAATGCCCTGCCCCTCATGTCCCATTACCCACATGCAAGGCATCTCTAGGGATTGGGTTGCGCATAATTCATGTAACCATTTGCCCTGATGTGAACTCGTGACGTAAACGGGCAGGTTCAATTCGAGTAAGTTGGATATGTCCATGGACTCAAAAATGGACAGGCCAAAGTGGGCACCCATCCCTGCACGAATCACCTTGCCAGACCACAGGGCCACACTGCCCTTTGCAGTCACTACCTGTTTAAACCCAAACGCAGCAGCACTGCGCAAGATGGCACCTGCATTTCCAGGGTCTTGAACGCCATCCAAAACCAGGGTGTTCATCGAACGAGAAAGATTCGAGGGCTGAGACAATCCAAGAACCCCACCAACCCATGAGTGAGATGGCAAAGAACTCAAGCTTTCCATCAAGGATTGCGGCACAACAATGATTTCCTCACTGTGGGCTTGCCATTGCGCCACCACAGAAGGATCAACCGTGTCGACAAAGACCAATTGGCTGAATTTCAAGCCCCTGTCAATGGCAGCCCGACAAAGGTGATCTCCCTCAATCCATAACCGCTGTTGCACACGATAGGCAGTGTTGTCTATGCTCAGCTGTTTGAGCCTTTTGAACCAAGGGTTGTCTTTGGAATGAATATGTTTGTTCATGGGTTTGAGGCATGAAGCAACTTGGAAACCGGTGCAAAACTTTGGCGGTGCCAAACTGATGGACCCAATCGATGGAGCGCCTCCATGTGAAGTGGGGTACCGTAGCCCTTGTGTTTGGCAAAGCCGTAGCCAGGAAAGCTTTTGTCGATGGATTCACACCACAAATCGCGCTCGACCTTGGCAATGATGGAAGCCGCAGAAATACATTTGAATTTGGCATCACCTTTGATCACCGCTTCAGCCAATACATCCAGGACGGGCAATCGATTCCCATCCACCAAGACTTTGCCTGGCTTTAGCCTCAGGCCATTCACAGCCCGCTGCATGGCAAGCATGGTGGCTTGCAATATGTTGAGCTGATCGATTTCCTCAACTGAACTTTGCCCGACTGAACAGCAAAGTGCATTTGCTTTGATCAATCCATAAAGTTGCGTTCGTTTTTTGGCGGACAACTGTTTGGAATCAGCCAAACCAGCAATGGGGTGCAAATCATCCAAAATCACCGCTGCAGCAAAAACGGGGCCCGCCAATGGCCCTCGACCTGCCTCGTCAACCCCAGCAACCAATACTGGGCCATCCCAATTCAGGGAAGACTGTTCAGCGGACAAGAATTTTCTCGATCGCATTGGTTGCCAACAAGGATGTTTCCTTGGTTAAGGTTTGATGGAGCATGGTGAATTGACGACGCATCGCGTCAACTCGCTCTGGTTGATCTAGCCAGGCTTGTAATGCATTTGACAAAGCAAGCGGCGTTGCCTCCGATTGCAAAAGCTCTGGCACAACGAAGTCGCGACACAATATATTGGGCAATCCCACCCATTTTTGCAGGCGCTGCCGACGGATGATTTCCCAACTTAACCACGGCATCGCGTATGCAATCACCATGGGGCATTTGAACAGGGCCGCCTCGAGTGTGGCAGTGCCACTGGCGACCAAAGCGATGTCTGCGCAGGCCATGACTTCATGGCTTTGGCCCTCCAATATGTGCAAGTCGCGCAACTTTGGCAACGATTGAGCCATTTGCTCCAAACTTTGTTTGAGCCCTGGCGCAGCAGGAATGACAACAGTCAGGTTGGGGTGCGCACGCTCCAAAATCGCGGCCGCCTGAATAAAACGCGCTGTCAGTTGCTGGATTTCACTTAACCGACTACCTGGCAGTATCCCCAGCACCAGTCGATGATCCTCAATATTCAATCGATGCTTGGCAAGTTGCTTGTCGACATGCGAGGGAATCATTTGTGCAACAGGATGTCCAACATAAGTTGCATCGATACCATGCGCAGCCAATAGCTCGGGTTCAAAGGGGAAAAGGCAAAGCACATGGTCAGTGCTTTCGCCCAGCGTTTTCAAACGCTTGGCACGCCAAGCCCATACAGAGGGACAAACAAAATGAACCGTAGGTATCCCCCTGCGCTTGAGCTCCTTGGATAAGCCCAAATTAAAGTCAGGCGCATCAACGCCAATAAAGACCGATGGGGGCTCATGAATGAGACGCCTCTTCAACTTTGAACGAATGTCTGTGATTTTTCGATAGTGCTTTAAAACTTCAACATATCCTCTGACCGCTAGTTGGTGACTAGGCCACCAAGATTCAAAGCCGAGCTGATCCATTTTGGGGCCGCCTATACCCACCAAGTCAACATAAGGCCAACGAGCTTGCAAACCCTGAATCAGCATAGAAGACAAAAGGTCTCCAGATGCTTCACCAGCAACCATGGCTATTTGAATGGAAGGTGCCATCGAGTTCAGAAACGGCAAGAAACGGTCAACGGACAATGCCGCGTTGCGGTGAGGACGCATTCAAAAAATCCGTCATCAAATCAACAACCCCTGAAATCTCGGCTTGATCTGATTTCAAAGCGCCAATGTGCTGGCTTGCCTGCTCTAAGGTCAAACCGTCACGGTAGAGCAATTTGTGCATGCTTTTGACAGCTTGAATCTGCAATGGAGTAAAACCTCGTCGCTTGAGTCCTTCAAAATTCATCGAGCGGGCTTCTGCAGGTTGACCCTGACACATGACAAAAGGTGGCAGATCTGCAAACAACAAGGAGTTCATCGCGGTGAAGCTGTGCGCGCCCAATTTGCAAAATTGGTGAACCACAGTGAAACCACCCAAAATAACCCAATCACCAACATGGACATGACCAGCAAGTTGCGTACTGTTGGCAAAGATGGTGTGGTTTCCAACTTGACAATCGTGTGCCAAATGAACGTAGGCCATGATCCAGTTGTCATGGCCTAGGCGTGTAACACCTGCATCTCCAACAGTGCCGATGTTGAATGTACAAAATTCACGAATGATGTTTCTATCACCGATCATCAATTCACAGGGTTCACCTGCATACTTTTTGTCTTGAGGAACTGCACCCAACGAATTGAACTGAAAAATCTGATTGTCTTGACCGATGGTTGTTTTTCCCTCGATCACACAATGCGAACCTATTTTGGTGCCAGCACCAATTCGAACATGTGGCCCAATGACAGTGAAAGGGCCAACAGTCACTGAGGGGTCGATTTCAGCTGACGGGCTGATCAGTGCTGAAGGGTGGATATTCGACATGTCAATACTCAGGCGATCGTTCGCATGGTGCACATCAATTCAGCTTGAACAGCCAATTCATCACCGACCATGGCTTGTGCTTTGAATTTGAAAATGCCTGCTTTCATGCGATCGAGCTCCACACACAAAGTCAGCGCATCACCCGGCTCAACAGGCCTTTTGAAGCGCGCACCATCAATGCCAGCAAAGTAATAAACCGTTTGATCATCTGGCACCACATCCAAGGTCGCAAAGGCCAAAAGCGCAGCAGCTTGCGCCAACGCTTCAAGCATCAAAACACCTGGCATGACAGGCCGGTGTGGGAAGTGTCCATTGAAGAAAGGTTCATTGATGGTGACGTTCTTCAAGGCCTTGATAGATTTACCTTTCTCCATCTCCAAGACCCTGTCCACCAACAAAATGGGATAGCGGTGCGGCAGGAGTTTGAGAATTTGATGGATGTCCATAACGTTTGTTTTCATGTCTTTTTAACAGCCTCTGATATTTTCATTCGCTCACGAAGTGTATTGAGCTGCTTTAAGCTTGCAGCGTTTTTTTGCCACGCATGATGGGTGTCAACAGGGAACACACCCGTGTATTGACCAGGCTGATGCAAGGAGTGGGACACAACGGTTGCAGCAGACACATGAACATGGTCAGCAACAACCAGATGCCCCAATATCACTGCGCCACCACCCACAGTGCAATGCGCGCCTATGCGGGTACTGCCAGCAATGCCAACGCAACCGGCCATGGCTGTATGGCTACCGATGTGCACGTTGTGTCCAATTTGAATCAAGTTATCTAACTTCACCCCATCTTCGATCACAGTATCTTCCATCGCACCTCTGTCAATGCAGGAATTTGCACCAATCTCGACATGGTTACCAATCCGAACTGCACCCAGCTGCTCGATTTTCAGCCACTCATGATTGTCCAGGGCGAAGCCAAATCCATCGGCACCAATGACAACGCCTGAATGCAAAAGACAGTCATGTCCAACGACACAATCTTCTGAAATCGTGACACGTGATTTCAACCAAGTATTCGCACCAACGACTGCGCGGGCTTCAACCAAACAAAATGGTCCGATCACTGCGGTGGGATGCACCTGTGCATCCGGGTGAACATAAGCTGTGGGATGGACAGGATGCAGATGAGGGCGCGCTTGCAGAGCACGCCACTTTTGGGTCACCCGAGCCCAATAAACATAAGGGTTGTCAGCAACGATGCAGGCCCCCCTTTGGCATGCTTCGTTCAGATGTTCAGGTGCAACGATCACGCATGAAGCACGACTTTCACGCAGTTGTGATCTGTATTGGATGCTGTTTAAAAAAGACAAATCCCCGGGCCCAGCAGAAGCCAACGGGGAAAGACCTGTGATGGTCGTATCAGGTGCACCATGCAAGGTGCCGCCTAACTGCTGAACAAGCTCACCTAAAGTCAGGTGGTTCACGCAATCACTTGCCGCTGTTGATAACTTTGATCACCTTATCGGTGATGTCATGTTTTGGATTGATGTAAACAGCTTCTTGCAAAATCAAATCATATTTTTCTGACTCGGCAACTTGTTTGACGACTTTGTTTGCCTTTTCCAAGACTTGCTGCAACTCCTCATTTTTGCGTGCATTCAAGTCTTCTTGAAACTCTCGGCGTTTACGCTGGAAATCACGGTCTTGCTCTGAAAGCTGTCGCTGACGAGTGGAGCGCTGGGTCTCGGACAATGTGGGCGCATCGCGCTCCAACTTTTCGGAATTGCTTTTGAGTACGTTGCCAAGTTCAACGAGCTCTTTTTCACGTTTTGAAAATTCTTGCTCTAATTTGGTTTGTGCAACTTTAGCGGTGTTGGCTTCACGAAAAATTCGGTCTGTGTTGATGAAGCCGACACGAAAATCTTCTGCAAAGACTGGAAGCAATGCCATTCCCAGGCAGCCCATGATCAAAAAGCGAGCAGTGTTGATACCCATTAGAAAGCCGTCCCAATTTGGAATTGAAAGGACTGCATTGTAGCCGCATCACTCGCAAATTTCTTGATTGGCTTTGCCCAGGCAAATCGCAAGGGACCGACAGGAGAAACCCAACTCAATCCGATACCAGATGTGCTGCGCAATTCGGCCAAATCAATGTCTTCCTCAGCAAGATATACGTTACCAATGTCAATAAAACCAAAAAGCCGCAGAGTTTTGTCTGCGCCTACGCCAGGAAAGGGCATTAAAAATTCAGTGTTCAACAGAATTTTTGTGGCCCCGCCAACCGGTCTTTCGCTGTTGGCCAAATTAGCTGCATAAGTTGTTCTCAGCGCGCCTTGCTGGAATCCTCGGACAGAGCCTAAACCGCCACCAAAGTAGTTCTTAAACACCGGATAGGATTTCCCGCCAAATCCAGCCCCATTGGCCAACTCGGTGTTAATGGCCAATGTGTATTTTTTGGTCAGCGGCCAATATTCTTGGTATTGACCACTGTTGCGGTAGTAGCGTGTGCTTCCCCAAACAGCAACCTCAGAGTTCAAGCGCAGGACACGACCTTTGTTGGGTGCCAGCATGCTGTCCCGACTGTCTCTTGCCCAGCCAACAGTCAATGGGACTGTGGTGCTGGTGTAACCAAAGTCATCTGCAAATTTTTGGTAGGCATATGGAAGGGGGTCCGTTCCAGGATGGATGGTTGTTTTCTCATAAGAGCCCCCAAAAAAGACAGTGTCAATTTCACCGAAAGGCACCCCAAAACTGACCCCAGCCCCAGACGTGGTCAAACTGTAATCACCACTGGTCAACAGATAGGGCTTGGTGCTTTTATGATAAAGATTCAAGGTCCGAGAAACGCCATCCTCAGTGAAGTAAGGATCGGTTGTGTTGATTTGTAAAACCTGGTTGTAACTGCTCGTGTTGACTTGAACACCCAAGGAGTTGCCGGTTCCAAAGAAATTTTCCTGACTGATACCAAAGGATAAAAAGAGTTTTTCAGCGGAAGAAAAACCAGCACCCAATTGCAAAGCACCTGTGGGTTTCTCAGTGACCCTTAAATTGATGTCCACCTGATCTGCGCTGCCAGGGACTTCTTGGGTATCAATACTGACATCCGTGAAATAACCCAAACGGTCGACACGGTCGCGGGAGAGCCGGATGCGATCCCCGTCATACCAAGAAGACTCCATCTGTCTGAATTCGCGACGGATGATTTCATCTTTGGTTCGCTCATTACCGGAAATATTGATCCGTCGCACGTAAGCTCTTCTTGCTGGATCTGCCTGAAGGATGACCTTGACCTGGCTGTTTTCACGGTTGACTTCTGTGCGCTGTTCAATGCGCGCAAAAGCAAATCCAAAATTCCCGAAATACTCGGAGAATGCCTTGGTGGTTTGAACAACATCGGTAATGTTGTAGGCTTGACCCGGCTTGATAGACACAAGGGATTTGAATTCGCTGTCACGCCCCAAATAGTAGCCCTCCAATTCAACAGCAGACACCACAAACCGCTGACCTTCGGTGACATTGATCGTGATACTGATGTCTTGTTTGTTGGAAGAAATTGCAACCTGGGTTGAATCAACGCGGAATTCAAGAAAGCCTCTCGACAGGTAAAAGGACTTCAGGTTTTCCAGATCAGCATTCAGTTTGGCTTGCGAATAGCGATCTGACTTGGTGTACCAAGACATGTAATTTGGTTCTGACAGATCCAACTGGTCTTTGAGGGTTGATTGATCGAAAATTTTGGAGCCCACAATCCGCATTTCTTGGATTTTGGCGACATCGCCCTCAACCACCGTGAAATTCAAACTCACCTTGTTTCTCTCGGCTGGTGCAACGGTTGTCACCACTTCAGCGCCATAAAGACTCCTGTTGATGTATTGTCTTTTCAGCTCTTGCTCCGCTTTGTCAGCCAGGGCCTTGTCAAAAGGCCTGCCTTCTGAAAGTCCAATGTCTTTCAGCGCTTTTTTCAACGTTTCTTTGTCAAATTCCTTGATGCCTACAAAATTCACCGTGGAAATCAATGGACGCTCTTCAACCACCACCACAACCACTTTTCCAATGACCTCAATTCGCACATCTTTGAATAAACCGAGTGCAAATAAATTCCTGATGGCCAAGGTTCCTTTTTCATCTGTGTAGGTTTCTCCCACGCGAAAAGGCAATGTAGCCAAGACATTGCCAGGCTCGGCCCTTTGCAAACCTTCAATGCGAATATCTTCAACAGAAAAAGGTTCTGCCGCGTGGGCATTGACACCGATGAACACAAAAAGGCAAAAGGCCAACAGATACCGAAAAGAAGCTGCAAGGAGATGGATGTTCATAACGTAGTGTCAAAAAATGAGGTAGGTCAGGTGTCAACGAAATAGACGCAGGAAATCATTGAACAAGGCCAAAAAAATCAAACTGAAAATGATGCCAATGCCCAAAACCCTGAGACGCTCTTGCCAGATGATGGAGGGCGGCTTGCCACGAATACCTTCCCAAAGATAATACATCAGGTGCCCTCCATCCAGCATGGGTATTGGCAATAGATTCAAAACCCCCACACTCAGACTCAACAAAGCGATGAATGACAGGTACTGCTGCCAGCCTGTCTCGGCTGTCTTGCCTGCACCCTCTGCAATGCTCAGCGGACCATTGATTTGCTTCCAGCCATCGTCAGAGGTAAACAGGGAAAGGAATGCTTGCAGGGTCAACGATGTCTGTGAATACACTGTCAAGAGCGCTTTTTTCCAGGCCGCGCCGAAATCGTCACGCATCCAATCGACAACGGGACTTGATCCCAAAAATGCATCGATTTTGGGCGTGGAGACATCTCCGACAGTAGACAACCTTGGCAACACAGAAAGCTGCAATAAAACTGGCCCAGGTCGTTGAATTTCCCATGCTTGTACAGCAGACGCGGATCTGATTTTCTGGGTGAGGTGAAAAGCATCTTTGATCGCCTCTCCATCAACCGATAAAACCAAATCGCCTGGTAAAAGGCCCGCTTGTGAAGCAGGTCCGCCAGGAACGACTTGATGAATGACTGCATCTCTCCTGGGCCCGTGAATGCCTATCGCGGCGAGTTGATTCAAATCATGTCTTGGATGGTCACTTGACCAAGGCAATGCCACAGTCCGAAGATCCCCGCCATCCACATTTTTCACTTCCAATTCAATGGATCTGCTTTCCTGGGAAATGGCCCAAGCAGCCCACTGGAGCTGCTCCATGCTGTGCACACCTTGCCATTCTTGGTTGCCTCCTCGCACCCTGAGAACCTGGTCTCCACTGCGGATACCAGACTCAGCAGCCGGGCTGGTGACTTTGGGTGATGACAAGATGGGCAGCGGTTTGTCAGAACCCGTCCAATTTAAAAGCGCATAGATGGAAACAGCCAATAGAAGATTGATCAACGGCCCAGCCAGCACAATGCTTGAACGTGCAAGCAGTGATTTAGACTCAAAAGCATCCTGGGGATCATTGAACGCCCCATCGGCCTGCGCTGCGTGCATCTTGACGAAGCCGCCAAAAGGCAAGGCTGAAATCCTGAATTCAGTCATTGAACTCAGTCCAGGTTGTTTTCGCTGCCATGTCAGCACAGGCGGTCCGAACCCGATTGAAAATTGAAGGACTTTGACTCGCCAAAACAAGGCCATGACGTAATGACCAAACTCATGGATGGAAATCACGACCAGCAAGGCTACGATGAATGCAGCCAGTGTCAACATCAAAGGCCTACGGCATGATGCAGTTGTTTTGCATGTCGATGGGCCACAGTCCTTGCCTCGTGGTCAATTCCCAGGAGATCGCCCAATGACTGGGGAACAGGCGGTGAGAAGCTAGACATGGTCTTCGCATTGATGGTGTGTATCTGATCAAACTGAATCAAACGGTTCAAAAACAAATCCACGGCAACTTCATTCGCAGCATTGAGGACGGCCGTCATGCCCTGCTGTCCAGCTAACGCATCCCAAGCCAAATTCAAACCAGGAAAACGCCTGGGGTGATCATGGTCTGACATGGACTCGAAAGTCATGGCTGGTACCTGTTGAAAATTCAAAAATGAAGCACCAGAGGTCATGCGTTTTGGCCAAGCCAGTCCATACGAGATGGGCATTTTCATGTCAGGTGTACCCAATTGAGCAACAACTGCCCCATCAACGAACTGAACCATGGAATGGATAATGCTCTGGGGGTGAATGACCACCTCCATTTGATTCAGTGCCACCCCAAACAAATACTTCGCCTCAATGACTTCCAAAGCTTTGTTCATCATGGTGGCTGAGTCAACGGAAATCTTTCGACCCATGACCCAATTGGGATGCGCACATGCTTGTTCAGGCGTCACGGTATGCAGTGACTGAGGGTCTGCCGTTCTGAAAGGGCCGCCAGATGCTGTCAGGATGATTTTGTCAACTGCCAGAGGCCAGGCTTCAGGACTTTCTGGCAGCGATTGAAAGATGGCCGAATGTTCACTGTCAATCGGTAATAACTTTGCCCCACCCAGCTTGACTGCATCGAGGAAAAGCTGACCGCCAACAACCAGTGCTTCTTTGTTTGCCAGCAGAAGTCGTTTACCTTTTGCTGCAGCCGACAAGCAAGAAGACAGGCCCGCAGCACCCACAATGGCAGCCATGACTATGTCTACACGCGCATCCGAAGCAACCTCATCTAGCGCCTGCAGACCAACCAGAACACGTGTTTTGGAATCAATCGCTTTGAGTTTTTGCTCAAGTTGCAAAGCCGCATCCTCATTGACCATCACTGCGAAGTGAGGCGTCCATTGAACGCATTGGCTGAACATACGGTCAACTTGCTTAGCGCCTGTCAGTGCAAATATTTCAAATTCGTCAAGGTGATGGGCAATCACATCCAGGGTGCTCACGCCTATAGAGCCAGTCGATCCCAATATGGTGATGAGTTTTTTCATTCAGCCTCACATCACAGAAAGCATGATGGCAAGGGGAAGCGTTGGTAGCAAAGCATCTAAGCGATCCAGCACACCACCATGGCCAGGCAGCAATCCACTGCTGTCTTTGGCCCCAGCACTTCGCTTGACCAATGATTCAATCAAGTCGCCCATCACGCTTGTCATCGTTAGGAAAATGACACCAAAAACCATCACTGCCCAGCCGTGAGAAAGCAAATGGGTATAAATACTTCCCTCCAGCGATGGAAAACTTTTTTCCATGCTCATCCAAAGCACAGACCAGATCAGCACAGCCAAGATACCGCCAAAAACACCCTCCCAACTCTTGCCTGGGCTGATCGTGGGCGCCAATTTGCGCCGTCCCCATCGTCTGCCCACAAAATAGGCTGCGATGTCAGCCACCCAAACCAGGGTGAATACTGAAAGCAAGAAAACTGAGCCCATGATCTTGGCTTGTATCAGGGATAGCCATGTGATGCTGAGTATCAAAATGCCAATGCCCAATCGTGTTGAAGAGGAAATAGATCTCCATTGCGTCAGTCCCCCTTTGAGGATAAATGCGCCTAAGAGAACCCATACACCGCCCATGCCCAGCCAGGCTTGAGATGACAAGTGTCCGGCCCAATCCATGGCCCACATGAGCATACAGATGAAGAAGCATGCGATGCTCATGCTGAAGGACCACTTGGTGCTCAAACCGTTGAGCTTGCCCCATTCCCATGCACCAGCCAAAGTCAGCATCAAGCCGAAACACCCGAGCCAAACTTCGTTGGGATGAAATAATGCCGGCAGTGCAAACAAAAGCAAAGCCAGTGCGGTGACAACACGTTTAAGAAGCATTTGGAAATCAAACAGCCATGATTTCTTGCTCTTTTCCAGCAATTAATTTATCGATGTCTGCAATGTGCTTGTCTGTCACTTTTTGAATATCTGTCTCAGCACGCTTTTGTTCATCTTCAGAGGCTGATTTTTCTTTGACCAATTTTTTAACCGCATCATTGGCATCTCTGCGCAAATTGCGTATGGCAATTTTGGCATTCTCACCTTCCGTGCGAACGATCTTGGTCATTTCCTTGCGCCGCTCTTCCGTCATTGGCGGCATAGGCACACGGATCAAATCGCCCATCGATGCCGGGTTCAATCCCAAGTCACTTTCCCTGATGGCCTTCTCGATTTTGGGGCCTAAGCCTTTCTCCCAAGGCTGAACACTGATTGTTCGAGAATCAAGCAAAGACACATTGGCAACCTGTGACAAAGGAGTTGGGTTACCGTAGTACTCGACCATGATGGTGTCGAGCAGTCCAGGATTGGCCCGGCCAGTTCGAATTTTGGTCAGGCCATGTGTGAATGCAGCGATGGATTGATCCATTTTCGCTTCGCTGTTTTTCTTGATTTCATTGATGTCAGTCATGACAATTCCTCCAGTTGGTCTGATTGAATTTCAAGCAAAAACCAGGGTGCCTTCATCCTCACCCAAAACAACACGTTTGAGTGCGCCATTTTTGAAGATTGAAAATACCGTGATGGGCAGTTTTTGGTCACGGCATAGCGCAAAGGCGGTTGCATCCATGATGCCCAAATTGCCCTTGATTGCATCATCAAAGCTGATGCGACTGTAGCGCGTTGCATCAGGAAACTTATTGGGGTCTTGGGTGTAAACGCCATCGACTTTCGTGGCTTTTAAAACCATCGACGCGCCAATTTCCGCACCTCTCAGCGCAGCAGCGGTGTCTGTGGTGAAAAATGGATTGCCAGTACCAGCAGCAAACACCACTACCTTGCCCTCTTCGAGGTATTGCAAGGCCTTGGGACGGACATATGGCTCAACCACTTGCTCGATCCCAATGGCTGACATCACACGGGCAACCAGCCCCGCTTTGTTCATGGTGTCGGCAAGCGCAAGGGCGTTCATGACGGTTGCCAGCATGCCCATGTAATCTGCAGTGGCTCGATCCATGCCTACCGAACCTCCAGCTACTCCGCGGAAAATATTCCCACCACCAATGACCACAGCAACCTCAACACCCATGTGGGTAATTTCGGCGATTTCCTCCACCATCCGAACGATGGTTGCACGGTTGATGCCAAAAGCATCATCCCCCATCAAGGCTTCACCCGAAAGCTTCAGGAGGATTCTTTTGTAAGCAGGCTGTGCAGATCCCATTTTTGTCTCCATGTTGTCAGAGTTTAACGACTTACGGACAAAAAAAAGGGGACTGTTGTCCCCTTTTTAAACGCTTCAAGATGCTTGCTTGGCTGCAGCAACTTGGGCTGCCACCTCTGCCGCAAAATCATCAACCCTGCGCTCAATACCTTCTCCCACCACATACATGGTGAAAGACTTGACAGTGGTTTTTGCTGCTTGCAACATTTGCTCAACAGTCTGCTTGTCATTTTTTACAAAAGGCTGGTTGAACAATGACACTTCCTTAAGGTATTTTTGAACAGCACCGTCGATCATTTTGGCCGCAATCTCAGCAGGCTTACCGGACTCAGCCGCTTTGGCAGTGGCCACCGAACGCTCGCGTTCAATCAACTCCTGGGGGACATCTGCGCTTGTCAAGGACACAGGCTTCATGGCAGCCACATGCATCGCAACATCACGGGCTGATGTTTCATCGCCAGTGAATTCAACAACGACACCAATGCGGGTGCCATGCAGATAAGCAGTGAGCTGGTTGCCGCCGCTGAAATATTTAAAGCGCCTGAAACTCATGTTCTCACCAATTTTGCCAATCAGGCCTTTGCGAACATCCTCCAAGGTGGGTCCAAAGCCATCTTGTGAATACGTCAAAGCCCCTAATGCCTCTAGATCCGCAGGATGGTGCTTGGCGATCAACTCGGCAGCAGCTTGAGCCAATGCCAAGAAGCTGTCATTTTTTGTCACGAAATCTGTTTCGCAATTGACTTCCAGCAAGGCGCCCGTTTGCCCTGCGATGGCACTGGCGACAACCCCTTCAGCAGTGACACGCGCAGCTGCCTTGCTTGCCTTGCTGCCGAGTTTGACTCGCAGCAATTCCTCTGCCTTGACCAAATCACCCTCAGCCTCAGTCAGGGCTTTTTTACATTCCATCATGGGTGCGTCAGTTTTCGCACGAAGCTCGGCGACCATGCTTGCAGTGATTGCTGCCATAACAAACTCCTCTATCAGTTCATTGAATTATTCAAAAAGGGTGCGAAAAAGGGGCCACTCGAGCCCCTTCTTGCATTAACAAAAAAAACTCAAGCCTGCGCGTCAACTTCAACGAATTCGTCTTGCCCTTCGGTCACAGCTTTGACGACATCATTCACGGCATTGGCACGCCCCTCAAGGATCGCGTCAGCAATGCCTCGGGCATAGAGCGTGACAGCCTTTGAAGAGTCATCGTTGCCAGGAATGACATAGTCAATTCCCTCAGGCGAATGGTTTGAATCAACCACACCGATCAAAGGAATGCCCAATTTTTTGGCTTCAGCAATGGCAATTTTGTGGAACCCGACATCGATAACGAAGATTGCATCGGGCAAAGTAACCATGTCTTGAATACCGCCAATGTCTTTTTCCAACTTTTCAATTTCACGCATGAACATCAGCTGCTCTTTTTTAGACATGCTGTCCAAACCGATTTCTTGCTGCGCTTTCATGTCCTTCAGGCGTTTGATGGATGTTTTGACCGTTTTGAAATTGGTCAACATGCCACCCAGCCAACGCTGATCAACATAAGGTACGCCTGCCCGTTTGGCTTCGGTCGCGATGATTTCTCTGGCCTGCCGCTTTGTGCCTACCATCAAAATGTTGCCGCGGTTAGATGCCAATTGCTTGGCAAATTTCATCGCGTCCTGGTACATGGGCAATGTTTTTTCCAGGTTGATGATGTGAATTTTGTTGCGATGACCAAAGATGAACGGGGCCATCTTGGGATTCCAAAAACGTGTCTGATGGCCGAAGTGAACACCAGCCTCCAACATTTCGCGCATAGATGTGGACATGAGAAACTCTCCAAAGGTTGTGTCTAAAATCCAGTTGATCATTGCCACACGAATCGTGTTGGCAACACCTTGTTGCAACTGGTTTGGGATTAACTCTTCAATGGCTGGAAAGACCTAGCCACTGCAAAGCCAAATGATTTTAACATAATCCCTGAATATGAATTCGCCCTGCGGCTGAGACCCTCATGAAAATTGCCGTCATTGGCGCCGGCACACTGGGCGTCACCACATCCCTTGAACTTTGCACTCACGGTCATGATGTCACCGTTTTTGAGCGCGGTTCGGGCGTCGCTCAGGAAACCAGCTTTGCACCGGCTGGATTTGTCGGGCCGGGTATTTCAAATGCGTGGGTCGGACCAGGCATGGTCTCCCATGCCTTGGGAAAGTACTTCACTGGCAAAGGTGGAATCAAGCATCATGGTTTGAGAGTGCCAGTCAGTTGGCTGTTGAAATGGGCAAAAGCATGCTCTTCTCCAAACCATGAAATCAAGCAAGCCGCCATGCATCGCTTGGCTCAATACAGCCAAGATGTGCTGAAAAGCATTTCTGAAAAGCACGGCTTGACCTATGAAATGAGCAACGGCAGTCTTGTTTTATTGAAAACTGAAGCCGAATTGTCTTTGTATCAAACGCATTTAAAACTGCTGAAAATGGCAGGCATCCCTTTCAAGCAACTTGATCCCCAGGCAACACGGTTGCTTGAACCAGCTTTGTCGACCACCAGCAAACTGTGGGGCTCCATTTACTTCCCTCACGATGCAGTGGCCAATTGCCGTCAATGGACGCTTCTTGTGAAACAAATTGCAGAACACAAAGGCGTGGTGTTTCTCACTGGCAAAGAAGTATTGCCACTGAGCAGCGCCGACCCCCTGACGGTTCAAACAGCTGGGATGCCAGACCAGCGTTTTGACCACGTTGTGGTGTGTGCGGGCATTGGTACAAAGAATATTCTAAAAAATCATTCAAGAGCCCTCCCCTTGCTTGCGGTGCATGGCTACTCGGTCAGCGCTGCTGTTCGAGAGCCCATAGATGCACCGCTGAGCGGAATCATGGATGCCAGCGCCGGTGTTTCGATCTCACGAATGGGGCAACGCGTCCGCGTCAGTGGCATGCATGAATATGGTCAAAATCCAAAGAAAACCAGCGAAGCATTGTCACTGCTGTACAAAACTTTAAATGATTGGTTTCCAGGTGCCGCCAGAACGACAGAAATCGTTCAAGCGTGGCGTGGTACGCGGGATGTTCTTCCAGATGGTCTTCCCCTGATTGGAAGCAGTGGTGTCCCTGGCCTTTGGCTCAACACAGGCCATGGAAATCACGGTTGGTCCTTTTCATGTGGATCAGCCAGACTGATATCAGACATGGTGACTGGCCGTGATTGCGATATTGATCCCCAAGGCCTGGGTATCGAACGGTATTAACCGCGCCCCACAAATGGCATGTTGGTTGCCATGACAGTATGGAACAACACATTGGCTGACAGGGGTAAATTGGCCATGTAAACAATCGAGCGCCCAACGTCAGCCACATCCATCAATGGCTCAGGCTTGACCTCGCCACTGGCTTGCATCACACCTTTGGCCATAGGGGCAGCCATCTCGGTTGCGGCATTTCCAATGTCAATTTGTCCAACAGCAATGTGGTACTTGCGGCCGTCGAGAGCTGCTGTTTTTGTCAAGCCAGTGACCGCATGCTTGGTCGAGGTGTAAGCAATGGAGTTAGGCCTTGGCGCGTGCGCAGAAATGGAACCATTGTTGATGATGCGTCCGCCAATGGGGGATTGGGTTTTCATGGCAATGAAAGCTTGCTGAATGCAATAAAACATGCCATTGAGGTTGACATCCACGACTTGACGCCACTGCTCGATGCTGAGTTCTTCCAGGGGCACAGGCGGCGCACTGATCCCTGCGTTGTTGAAAAGCAGGTCGATGCGTCCCCATGTTTGCAGCACCTGCCCAAATAACGCTTTGACAGAATGGGGGTCTGACACATCTGTTGGAATAACCAGGCAATGGTCTGAGTAACCACTCTCTTGTGACAATTGACGCAGTGGCTCTTGGCGTCTGCCGGCCAAAGCAACATGCCAACCATCCTCCAACAATGCCTTGGCTGCAGCACTGCCGATCCCTGAGCCTGCTCCAGTGATGATGGCAAATTTTGGGGCTGTCATGGTGATCGTCCTCAGGGTTGCTTTTTGCGCGCTTTGGGATTTTTCTTTTGTTTGCTGCCTACATTCTTCACTGCTGGCTGACGCAAACTGTCGGATTTTTTGCTAGCACGGCGAGATTTTGACAAACTTTGTTTGGCACTGGTGGGCTGACGAGCGTTTGACGCGGGACCGGCATGCTTTGACGGCTTTTCAAGCGCATCCACACCTGATTCCTGCACCCATCGGAAATCAATCTTGCGTCCATCCAGATCAACTCTGCTGACCTGAACACGAACCCTGGCTCCAATGGTGTATCTGATGCCGGTTCGCTCACCACGTAATTCCTGACGAGCTTCATCAAAACGGAAATAATCACCGCCCAATTCCGTGATGTGAATCAATCCTTCAACGTACATGGCGTCCAATGTGACAAACACCCCAAATCCAGTCACAGCTGAAACCGTGCCGCTGTAATCCTCGCCGAGATGCTCGCGCATGTATTGGCACTTTAACCAAGCTTCAACATCACGGCTTGCTTCATCGGCCCTTCGCTCATTGGCGCTGCAGTGTAAGCCGGCCGCCTCCCAGGCCATCAATTCAGACAGGGGTATTGGGGTCGTGACTTTTTTCCTGGGGTTTTTCTTCGACTGTGCAGACAGCCGTCTTGATAACTTGGCATGCGCCTCTCCAGGCAGAGGCAGCGCAGGCAATTGGTAAGGCTTGCCTTTGATGATGGATTTGATGACTCTGTGAACCAAAAGATCAGGATAACGCCTGATAGGACTGGTGAAGTGCGTGTATGCGGGATATGCCAGTCCAAAATGTCCGCTGTTGATAGGCGTATAAATCGCTTGCTGCATTGAACGCAGCAACATGGTGTGGATTTGCTGTGAATCGGGCCTGTCTTTGCAGGCATTCGCAATGAACTGAAATTGACCAGGCGAAGGTTCATCGCTTAAGGATGCCGCGACTCCGATTGCTTTGAGGTAGCTTCGCAATAACTCGGTTTTTTCGGGAGTTGGCCCTTCATGCACGCGAAACAATGATGCCGATTTGCTTTGCAATATGAAATCTGCACTGCAGACATTGGCTGCCAGCATGGCCTCCTCAATGAGTCGGTGCGCTTCGGTCCTTGTTCGAGGAATGATTTTTTCAATGCGTCCGTTTTCGTCGCAAATGATTTGTGTTTCAGTTGTTTCGAAATCAACTGCACCACGTGCATGCCTGGATTGCAGCAGTCGCCTATAGACATCATGCAGATGGATCAGGTCCTGTAATCTGTCTTTGTGCTTCGTGGCAGGAATGCCTCGGGTATTTGACAAAATGGAAGCCACTTCAGTGTATGTGAACCGCGCATGGCTGTGAATCACTGCTTCATAAAACTGATAGGCCTCAACATGTCCATCTGCATCTATCACCATGTCGCAGACCATGCACAATCGATCAACATTGGGATTCAACGAACACAGACCGTTTGATAATTTCTCCGGGAGCATTGGAATGACCCGCCGAGGAAAGTACACGCTGGTTGCTCGGTCATACGCATCAATGTCAATGGCTGATCCAGTAGCGACGTAATGGCCAACGTCCGCAATGGCTACCAACAAACGCCAACCCTTGTTTGATTTAGGTGACATCGGTTGACAATAAACGGCATCATCAAAATCTCTTGCATCCTCGCCATCGATAGTGACAAAGGGCACATCTCGAAGATCAATACGATTGACCAGATCTGCGGCAGAGACTTTGTCCGGTAATTGACTCGCCAAAGACAAGCATGACTCCGAAAACCGGTGCGGGACGCTGTATTTGCGGACCGCAATTTCAATTTCCATTCCGGGGTCATCCATTTCACCCAGAACTTCTGTCACGCGTCCCACAGGCTGGCCAAACAAGCTGGGGGGCTCAGTGAGTTCAACAACCACGACTTGACCGAGCAGCGCATTACCGGTTGCGCCCTTGGGTATCAAGATATCTTGGCCATACCTTCTGTCTTCAGGCGCCACCAACCACACGCCGCCCTCTTGCAGCAATCGGCCAATGATGGATTGCGAAGGTCGGTCTGTGATTTCTACAATTCTTCCTTCGGGTCGTCCCTTGCGATCAGTTCGAGAAATACGAGCAACCACCCGGTCTCTGTGCAGCACAGCTCGCATTTCGTTTGAAGGCAAATAAACATCCGGCTGCCCATCGTCCCTTTGGACAAATCCATGCCCATCTCGGTGGCCTTCTACAACACCTTCGAATTCATCAATCTCTAAAGAGTGAGTGGTGGAATTTTTTTTGATATGATCCTCTGCTTTCCTGAAAGCCCAGGTGGCGGAATTGGTAGACGCACTAGTTTCAGGTACTAGCGAGTAACTTCGTGGGGGTTCGAGTCCCTTCCTGGGCACCAATCTTAACTTTCAAACCAGCCACACATGTGGCTTTTTTTTCTATTTGTCTTTACCTGCTTGATCAATAGGGCACACCCACCAGATCATGGCCTTGGGTACTGACTATTCGTACATTGGTGAAGTCTCCAGTCCTGAACGTTTTACTGATTTTTTCTGGCGGTAACAGGTGTACCAACCCGTCAATTTCAGGGGCATCGGCATATGTTCTTCCAAGTCCGCCATGTCTACCCATGGCCTTGGCACTGTCAACCAAGACTTTCATTGATGTTCCGATTCGTTTCTTCAGTTTGTTGACAGAGACTTCTTCAGCAACGGCCATGAACCTTGCCCGTCGTTCATCTCGAACCACCTGAGGCAACATGCCCGGCAAATCATTGGCAGTGGCACCTTTGACAGGGCTGTATGCGAAACACCCTGAACGATCAATTTGGGCTTCTTTGATGAAGTCAAGCAGGTGCTCAAACTCTTCTTCGGTTTCACCAGGAAAACCAGCTATGAAAGTACTTCTGATCACAAGCTCAGGACACAACTCGCGCCACTTGAGCAAGCGGTCCAGGTTTTTCTCACCGTCAGCGGGACGCTGCATTCGCTTAAGGATCGCTGGATGGCTATGCTGAAAGGGCACATCCAGATAAGGCAAGACCAAGCCACTGGCCATCAGTGGGATCAAACTGTCCACGCTTGGATAGGGGTAAACATAATGAAGTCGCACCCAAGCCTTATGCTTTTGGGCCAGCTGCCCCAATGCTTCAACCAACTCCAGGGTTCGACTTTTGATGGGGCGCCCATTGAAAAAACCCATTTGGTATTTGATGTCCACACCATATGCGGATGTGTCTTGACTGATGACCAACAATTCCTTGATGCCAGACTCGAAAAGCACCTGAGCCTCATTCAAGACCTCACCAATGGAGCGCGACACCAAGTCACCCCGCATAGAAGGAATGATGCAGAAAGTACACCGGTGATTACAGCCCTCACTGATTTTCAAATAGGCGTAGTGCTTTGGCGTGAGTTTGATTCCTGCAGAAGGCACCAAATCCATGAACGGATCGTGTGGTCTCGGAAGGTGTGCATGTACAGCGTCCATCACCTCTTGTGTGGCGTGTGGGCCAGTCACTGCCAACACACTGGGGTGTATGCTTTGCACCAGGTTTTCACCTTTGTCCGTTGACTGAGAACCCAGACAGCCTGTCACGATGACTTTGCCATTCTCAGCCAAAGCTTCACTGATAGTGTCCAGACTTTCTTTGACCGCGTCATCTATGAACCCGCAAGTATTGACAATCACCAAATCAGCACCGGCAAATGTTTTCGAGGTTTGATAACCCTCTGCGCTGAGCTGAGTGAGGATGAGTTCTGAATCAGTCAGCGCCTTGGGACATCCCAAGCTGACGAAGCCAACGGTAGGGTTTTTCATTTGCGGGTCAATCCGATGCTATTGAGCAATTGGGTCTGCATTTGCGACAGCAGTTGCTGTGATTGCTGGGCATAAGTGCCCATCATGGTTTGCAGAAAGGGGCTCGGATTGGTCATCATTTGAGTCCAAATTTCAGGCGATAAGCTCTGCGCTTGTTCATTCATCTGCTTGTGAATATCCAAAAATGCTTGAACATTTTTTTCAAGGTATGAACCCATGAATCCTTGCATGCTGTGTCCGTAAAACCGGATGAAATTCTCCAGTATCTCTTCTGAAAACATGGGAATGCCGGCCGTCTCTTCTTCCAAAAGGATTTGCAAATAAATGCTGCGGGTCAAATCGGCGTTGCTTTTGGCATCAACCACCCTGATAGCCACTCCCGCAATCACCATGGCTTTGACTTCCTGCAAAGTGATGTAGCCAGAGGTTTCTGTGTCGTACAAACGGCGATTAGGGTATTTTTTGATCAGCCTGCGGGAGTCAGGCGCAGCATCGCTTGCTTGGATGGATTCAGGAGAATGAGTGCTTTTATTTGACACAGAAAAGTCCTGAAAAAAAAGTCGCTCAAAAACAAGGAGGAACTTGATCGGACGGTCAAATTGGTAGGCGCGATTGGACTCGAACCAACGACCCCCACCATGTCAAGGTGGTGCTCTAACCAGCTGAGCTACGCGCCTTCGTTGCCGAATAAATGCATTCTAGCAGGAACAGAAATGGTCCCACACCCACCATCTTAGGAGGCAGTCCTCTGAGCTGACTGAACCCCCTCAACGGCTTTCACCAAAGTCAAAACCTTGTTTAAACGGTTGACATCTTGGAGCTCAACAGTGAAAGTCATCCAAGCCAACTCCTTATCGGATTGGGTCTTGGCACCAATGACATTCATTTTTTCTTTGGCCAATATTTCTGAAATATCGCGAAGCAAGCCTTGTCGATCATCGGCAATGACTTGAATATCGACCGGGTAAAGACGCCGATCCAGGCCTCCGCCATCACCCCAAGCGACATCGAGAACTCGGCCCGAGCTTTTACGTGATAAGGCTTGAAAGTTATGACACTCTACGCGGTGAACAGTAACCCCCCTGCCTCGCGTGACGAATCCTTTCACTTGATCAGGAGGTGCAGGACGGCAGCACTTGGCCAACTGGGTGAGCAGTGAATCAACACCCACAACCAATACGCCGCCCTTGGACCCAAGCGATTTGGTCGCATGAACTTTTCGCAAAATGCGTTCGTCTTCTGGTTCTGGCTGCGGAGGCGGACGCAAAAGGAGTTCAAGATGGCGAAGTGCAAATTCATCCTTGCCAACAGCCTCGAACAATTTGGCAGACGTATCGAAACCCAGGTTTTTCGCCAGCTCCTCAAGTTTGAGTGAGGTTTTCCCCTCTCGCTGGAGGATTTTTTCCACAAGCTCTCGACCGCGTGCGATCGTCTGTTGCATGGCTTGCGCATTAAACCAAGCCCTGACTTTGGATTTCGCCCTGTTGGTGGCAAGAAAACCCAGCTCCGGATTGAGCCAGTCGCGTGAAGGGCCACCCTCCTTGATCAGGATGATTTCGACTGTCTGTCCACTTTGCAGTCGAGTAGACAACGGGACCAAGGCACCATCGACTTTGGCGCCTCGGCAACGATGTCCCAGTTCCGTGTGAACGGTGTATGCAAAATCAACTGGTGTCGCTCTGCTGGGCAGCTCAACAATGGCTGCATCGGGCGTGAGCACAAAAATCGAATCTTCAGTGCCCCCGCCCGCAGTGGTCTGATGGTGCAGAGAGTGCTCCTCGCTGATGTCTCTTTCCCAAGCCAGCAATTGGCGCAGGAGCGCGATTTTTTGAGTTTGATTTTCGGGGGCTGTGAAACCAACATAGCCCTTCACGCCCGCTTCCTTGTAAGCCCAATGGGCAGCGACGCCGTGCTCTGCGTGCTCATTCATGGCGTGCGTGCGGATTTGAATTTCCAATGTGCGATTTGTTGAATCACGCACAACGGTGTGCAAAGATTGATAGCCATTGGGCTTTGGTCTTGCTATGTAGTCGTCAAACTGGTCATCAATCGCTTGCATGTGCGCGTGCACCCAAGACAATGCGCTGTAACAATCAGAAACAGAGGCAACGATGATCCGAAACGCCCTTAAATCAAGAACTTGGTTGAAGTCCAGAGATTTGCCACGCATTTTTTTAACAATGCTGTAAATGTTTTTGGGTCGACCCAATACACGCGCAGCAATACCTTGTTGATCAAGGCCAGATTGCAACTGTTGGATGATGGCGTCAATTTCCGCTTGTCTCTCAGTTCTTTTGGCCTCCAATTTCAATGCAACCTGTTTGTACACCTCTGGCTCAAGCAGTCGAAAGGCCAAGTCTTCCAGTTCCCATTTGATTTGCCAAATACCCAAACGATTGGCCAATGGGGAAAAAATTCGCAAGGTTTCACCTGCCATGGCTTCATGGCCCGGTTGTTTGAGACTCGCGACATAGCGCAGAGATTGCAAATGGATAGCGATCAAGAGCAAGATCACCCGTGGGTCTCTGGAAAAAGCCAGTAACAAACGCCTGACTCTTTCGATCTGAGTCTGATCTGCCGATGTGGACTTCAGACTGGATTGGGCGTGCCGCTGCAATTGAAACAGGCGCTGTGTTTCAAAACCTAAGTGCGCTAAATCATCCGAAAAAATTTTGGCTACCAATGCTTTTGGCTTGGTTAAATGGTCAAACGCATAAGCCAAATAGACGGCGGCCTGCATGTCTTGCGACCCACCCATCCTGCCAATCAATTGTGATGCACCGTCAGCGTGGGCGATCACTGATTCACCCGTTGGCAAACTCAACTGCGCCAAAATGGGCGTCGCAAAATGTCGAGCTGCATCCATTGAATTGATAGGTTCGGTTTGTGCATGTCCGGCCCTGTCCACTTGACTGTCAGAACCGGGGTTGGATATAGCGTCTGTCATTCGTCACCTGCTGATGTAGCCTTAACCTTATTGCACAATGCTTGAATCTACATTGAAAAGAGGCGCATTCAACATGACAGGAAAATTTTTAACCGGTAAAACTGCGCTGATCACTGGCTCGACAAGTGGTATCGGACTGGGTTTGGCCAAAGCGCTTGCGACTTCCGGGGCCAACATCGTCTTGAATGGTTTTGGCGACCACAAAGATGCCGAAGCGCAAATCAAGGCACAGGGTGTCCAGGTGATGTTCCATGGCGCAGACATGAGAAGCCCAGCTGACATTGAAGACATGGTTTTGCAATCACAACGAACCTTCGGTCAGATTGATATCGTTATCAACAATGCGGGCATACAACATGTATCTGCCATTGAGGATTTCCCAGTGGATAAGTGGAATGATGTTCTCGCCATCAACTTAAGTAGCGCATTTCACACCACGCGGCTGACATTGCCCGCGATGAGGGCATCTGATTGGGGTCGCATCATCAATATCGCATCTGTTCATGGACTGATTGGTTCTGCGGATAAATCAGCCTACGTCGCAGCCAAACATGGCATCGTGGGATTGACCAAGGTAACTGCGCTTGAAACAGCTACCACCGGCATCACGTGCAATGCGATTTGCCCTGGATGGGTGCTGACGCCCATGGTTCAAGCGCAGGTTGACACCAAGTCCAGGCAGCTTGGCATCTCTGAAGAGGAGGCCAAAAAATTATTGCTGATGGAAAAAGAACCCTCTATGCAATTCACTACGCCTGAAGAGCTCGGTGAATTGGCATTGTTTTTCTGCTCGCCAGCTGGAAGAAATGTCCGTGGTGTCGCTTGGAACATGGATGGCGGATGGGCGGCGCAGTAGCACTTTTCTGGACCGCTGTCTATCACCCAAACGTACGATGGCCGATGTCCCGATTTTCACTTTTATTTTTTGTGATCAAGAATCGTTGCAACTTTGAAAAGACTGATTTATGGTTTGGGCCATGAAAAAACCAAACACCAATCCTGAATCAGAGGCTTTCGCCGCCCGACTCCGACATGCCATGAAAGAGGCCGGTTTGAAAGCATCCGCAACGCAACTGGCCGATGCCTTCAATTTGCGGTATTGGGGGGTAGGCATTACCTCCCATGCTGCACGCAACTGGATGATCGGCGTCTCATTGCCAAAGCAAGACAAGCTCAAGACGCTGGGTGAAGTTTTGCAAATCAGCCCACAAGACTTGCTGTTTGGACCCCGGTCTGAATACCTGGCTGTCAAAGAGTCACCTGAAAACACCCCTTTGTGCATGGGTGACGCTGAAATGCTTAGACAATTTCTCCAGCTCAACAAGGATCAGAAAAAAATGATCCGTCATGTTGTCAAACTCGCGCTGTTGTATCAAAACAACCGCAACAATGACCCAGAAGAGCCTGAAACTGAAATCATCTAGTTCTGTGAATCAAAGCAACTGCTCTGGCTTCAATGGAATGACCCATGCCAACAGGACCCAATTTTTCGGCGGTTTTCCCTTTGATATTGATTCGATCGGGGTCAATGTCCAACAAACCTGCAATATGCTGTTGCATGGCGGATTTGTGCCCCCCCAACTTGGGCGCTTGCGCTATCACGGTGGCATCGATGTTTGCAACAGTCCACCCATCGCCTTGAATTTGCCCATTCACTGTTTTCAATAAAAGAGATGAGTCAGCACCCGCCCACTGAGTATCGGTATCGGGAAAGTGGCTGCCAATATCACCCAATCCAGCAGCACCCAACAAGGCATCGGTGATTGCATGCAGCAAGACATCGGCATCCGAATGCCCCAGCAGTCCCCAGTGAAAGGGGATTTCAACGCCGCCGATCAGCAGTTTGCGACCTGGCACCAATGCATGCACATCCCACCCTTCTCCCACTCGAAAATCAGTTGGTTTCATTGGAATCAGTCCCCCTGTTGCTTCGGTCTGCCAAGATGGCCTGTGCAAGAACAATGTCCTCAGGGTAAGTCACTTTGAAATTGAATGAAGCACCGCTGACCAGCTGGGGAGACAGGCCCAAATGTTCAATTGCACTGGATTCGTCAGTGACCAGATGATGCGCCTGATTCAATGCATTGAACAATAATTCCAGCCGAAACATTTGAGGCGTCTGAGCCAGCCATTTGTCTTCACGACTCAATGTGGTTTCTACCCGTCCATTGACATGCAACTTCAAAGTATCGGCCAAAGGTAAAGCCAGCAAACCGCCCACCTCGTCGTGTTGGCAAGCCTGATACAAACGTTGAATCAAAGCAGGGGTGATCAAGCAGCGCGCTGCATCATGAACCATGACCCAATCTTGGTTACCCGCGCCCATGGATTTCAGGGCAAGCAACCCAGCCAACACTGTTTGTGCACGCGTTGCACCACCCGTGTGAAAAACCTTGAAACGCCCCCCCATGGCATGCCTGACTGCATCACGCATGTGGACATCATCGGGTGCAACCACAGTGACGCCCATTCCCAACTCAGGCACTGACTCGAACGCACGCAAAGTGTGCGCAACCAATGGCACACCAGCCAGCGGAAAATACTGCTTAGGTATACCCAAGCCCATGCGACTGCCGGTGCCGGCGCACGGCACCAGGGCATGAAAAACAGGTGATTGAAGGCTCATTTATAGGGAAACATTTCGCTTGTCGCTACCGATATCTTGGTTGCATTCTAAAATGATGACATCACACCCCCGTTTGCATGCATTCGGGGGTTTTTGTCATGCCAGTTGACCGTTGATTCATGCTGCTTCCAAAGCTCTCCCCATCTCACAAATTCACGGTGGCTCGACCACCCGGCTCTGCCGACGCCTTGTTCATCGCCAAACTGGTTGAGCAGCAGAAAAAACAGGGGAACCGAATCGCTGTCATCACTGCAGATGCATTTGATACTCAACGGCTTTTTGAAGAAGTCACCTTTTTTGAGAACGATGCTCGCTGTGTGATCTTCCCGGACTGGGAAACCTTGCCTTACGACACATTTTCACCCCATCAAGATTTGATCAGCGAGCGGCTATCAACGCTTTGGAGTGTTCTCCAAGGCAATGCAGATATTGTTTTGATGCCAGCCACCACCGCACTGTACAAATTAGCACCGCCTTCGTTTTTGGCAGCCTACACATTTGAGTTCAAGGTCAAACAAAAGCTCAACGAATCCAAACTCAAAGCCCAATTGACCATGGCTGGTTACAGCCACGTATCTCAGGTCGTCAGTCCTGGGGAATACACCGTCAGAGGTGGTTTGATTGACATCTTTCCGATGGGTTCCTTGGTACCTTACCGGGTTGACTTGTTCGATGAAGAAATAGACTCGATTCGCACTTTTGACCCTGACAGTCAACGCAGTCTCTATCCAGTTCCAGAAGTGCGATTGCTTCCTGGTCGGGAATTTCCGATGGATGAAAAGTCACGCACATTGTTCAGAGCGAGATGGCGCGAAATGCTCGAAGGTGACCCGACTCGAAATCGCATTTACAAAGACATGGGCAATGGTGTGGCGACCGCTGGCATCGAATACTATTTGCCATTGTTTTTTGAAGATACTGCCACCGTTTTCGATTACTTAGGTAACCATTCAGTGATCGTGTTGCATGGCGATCCCGATCCAGCCATGCACAGGTTTTCCCAAGATGCACAAGAACGCTACCGATTGGCGCAAGGCGATCCTGACAGACCGGTTTTGAAGCCCGAGCATTTGTTTTTAAATGCCGAGCAATTTCATTCCAAAATTCAGTCACATCCCTGTGTCTCCATTCGCGACTCCACTGCAGTCCAACCTGTCGACTGGGCATCACCGTTACCCAATTTGACTGTTGAGCGCGCCACGGATGAACCCTTGGAACGGCTCAAAACCAGGCATCAGACAAGCCACTTAAAGACATTGGTATTGGCTGATACACCCGGCCGCTGCGAAAGTCTGCTGGACTTCTTGCGAACCGGTGGCATCCAGCCCATGGTGGCAGATGATTTATCGGCTTTTTTGCAAAGTGATCAGCCATGGGGACTGGCCGTCGGTGGGCTTCACACTGGCTTTTCCTGGCAGGAAGCAGGCATTGACTTCGTCACCGAGACCGAAATTTTCTCCTCCAGCCCATTGGTGAGAAAGCGGAAAAAACAAGCTGAAGTCAGTGATGTCGCATCACTCATCCGAGACTTGTCTGAATTGCAAGTTGGTGATCCAGTGGTCCATACCGCACATGGGATTGGTCGATACCGCGGACTGATCAACATGGCCATCGGTCACAGCAGCGATCAAAAAGACACCGAGCTTTTGCAAGAATTTTTGCACATTGAATACGCAGATGAAGCAAGCTTGTATGTGCCTGTCAGTCAATTGCATTTGATCAGCCGTTACAACGGTGTCAGTCCAGATCAGGCGCCATTGCACAAACTCGGCACAGGCCAATGGGACAAGGCAAAACGACGAGCTGCGGAACAAGTCAGAGACGCGGCCGCAGAACTGTTGAATATTTACGCCCGAAGGGCTGCAAGACAGGGGCATGCATTCAAATACACCGCGCAGGATTATGAAGTTTTCTCAAATGACTTCGGCTTTGATGAGACAGCGGATCAACGCGCAGCCATCCATGCGGTGATTCAAGACATGATCAGTCCAAGACCAATGGATCGTTTGGTGTGCGGCGATGTGGGATTTGGCAAAACAGAAGTTGCTTTGCGGGCGGCTTTCATTGCCGTCATGGGCGGCAAACAGGTGGCCATCCTCGCCCCCACGACTCTGCTGGCTGAGCAACATTTTCAGACGCTGACAGACAGGTTTGCAAAGTGGCCAGTGCGAATTGCTGAAATGAGTCGCTTTAGATCACCCAAAGAGGTGAAAACAGCCATTGACGGACTACAGCAGGGCAACGTTGATATCGTTGTAGGGACACACAAACTCTTGAGTGAATCCGTGAAATACAAGGATTTAGGTTTGTTGATCATTGATGAAGAACACCGATTTGGTGTGCGGCACAAGGAGGCCCTCAAAGCCATTCGCGCTGAAGTCGATGTACTCACATTAACCGCAACACCTATTCCAAGAACATTGGGTATGGCCTTGGAAGGTCTTCGCGACTTGAGTGTGATTGCAACAGCCCCACAGCGCCGGCTGTCGATCAAAACTTTCGTGCGAACTGAAGACAACGGCGTCATCAGAGAAGCCATACTGCGTGA